>JAKAZJ010000243.1 GCA_021826565.1 Pseudomonadota bacterium
TAGGCCCTTGGAACCCTTCCCTTTGGTTCGGAGTGGGTGGGGGGTGCGCCGGGACCCGCGCACCCCCCACCCACTCCGAACCAGACAGATGGAGGTCCAGGGGACCCATCCCCTGGCGGGGGTCAGGGGGCAGCGCCCCCTTGGCCTTTCGTGCCCAACCCCAAACCAGGAGCCGCCCATGCCCGCCAGGATCGATGTCGATGTGTGTGTGGTTGGGGCTGGTCCGGTTGGCGGTGTTCTGGCCTGTCGGTTGGCGGGTGCCGGGCTGCGTGTGGCGGTGGTGGATCGGGCTGGGTTGCCGCCGATGGAGCATCCGGATTTCGACGGGCGGGCTTATGCGATTGCGGCGGGGTCGGTGGGGTTGTTGCGGGAGTCGGGGGTTTGGGCGGCGTTGCCCGCGCCGGCCGGGCCAATCGATCATATCAGGGTGACCGATGGCCGGTTAGGGCAGCCGGCTTCGCGGTTGTTCCTGGATTTCGACACCGGCGCGCTGGGCGAAGCGGCCGGGCCGTTCGGCTGGATGATCGAGGCGCGTGCGCTGCGGGTCGCGCTCAACGGGCGGTTGCATGGTCTGGCGGGGGTGTCGGTGTTCGCCCCGGCGGCGGCAGAGGTCACGCGCGCGCCCGAGGGCGCGGAGGTGCGGATCGTCGGTGGTCCGGTGGTGGCGGCGCGGCTGGTGGTGGCGGCGGAGGGGCGCGGGTCGCCTTTGCGGGCCGCGGCGGGGATTCCGGTGACGCGCCTGCCCTATGGGCAGACCGGAATCGTCACCGCAATCGCGCATGAGCGCCCGCATCACAACACCGCGTTGGAGCATTTTCTGCCCGCCGGCCCATTCGCGCAGCTGCCGATGGCACCGAGCCCCGAGGCGGGCCCGCATGTCTCGGCGATTGTGTGGACCGAGCGGAACGCGATGGCGAGACGGATTTTGGGCCTCGACGATGCCCGGTTCGGGACCGAGATCGCCCGCCGCCTCGGCGATCATCTGGGGACGGTGCGGCCGGTGGGGCGGCGCTGGAGCTATCCGTTGGCGGCGATGTTCGCGCATCGTCTGGTGGCCGAGCGCCTGGCGCTGGTGGGCGATGCCGCGCACGGGATCCACCCGATCGCCGGGCAGGGGCTGAATCTGGGGTTCCGCGACGCGATCGCGCTGGCGGAGCTGGTGATCGCGGCGCACGGGGCCGGGCAGGATGTGGGCGCGCCGGCGCTGCTGGCGCGGTATCAGCGGGCGCGGCGGGCGGATAATCTGCTGATGCTGGTGGTGACGGATGGGCTGGACCGGTTGTTCTCCACCGACAATCCGGTGTTGCGGCTGGGGCGCGATCTGGGGCTGGCCGCGGTCAACCGGATCCCGCCGCTGAAGCGGGCGTTCATGCGCCAGGCGATGGGGGCGGCCGCGGGGTCATGAGCCGCTGAACCAGTTATAGCCCTGGTCCTCCCAGTAGCCGCCCGGATAGATGTTGGTGACGCCGAGCGCGACCAGCGATTTCGGGTTCTTGAATCCGAGCTTGGTCGGGATGCGCAGGCGGAGCGGGAAGCCGAACGCCGGCGTCAGCGGCGCGCCCAGGAAATCCAGCGCCAGGATCGTCTGCGGGTGCAGCGCGGAGGCCATGTCGATGCTGGAGTGGTAGCCGTCGGCGCAGCGGAACGACACGTAGCGCGCCCGCGTGTCGGCGCCGACGCGGCGCAGGAACCAGGCCAGCGGAACCCCGCCCCATTCGCCGATCACGCGCCAGCCCTCCACGCAGATCAGGCGGGTGATCTGGCTGGTTTGCGGCGCGGCGCGGAGGTTAGTCAGGCGCCAAGGGCGGCGTTCGGCGATCAGGCCGGAGAGTTCCAGCTTCCAACTTGCCCCGTCCACCACCCGTACCTGGTCGCGGTCGTAAAAGGCGTTGAAGCGCGGCGGGCGGGTGATTGCGCTGGCGGGGAAGCTGGGCGCCAGGGTGCGGGGGTCGAACAGAGCGGCCTGGGCGCGATCGTTCCAGCTGGACATCGCGCGCAGGAGGCGATCGGCCAGGTCGGGGTGGTTCGGGTGGTCGTAGTCGCAGCCCGGCAGCAGGCTGACGGCGCCGAGGGCGAGCGCGCGGCCGAGCAGGGCGCGGCGGGGGAGGGCGGTCATCGTGCGGCCTCCTTCCCGGTGCCACCTGCGATCATGGGCCACAGCACGCGCGGGACCAGGGCCACCAGCGCCAGATGGACCGCCAGGAAGCCCACGATCCCGGCCATCGCGAAGAAATGGACATAGCGGGAGACGCGGAAGCCGCCGAACAGGTCGGACAGGTACCACAGCTGCACCGGCTTCCACACCGCCAGCCCCGACAGCACCGCAAGCAGGCCCAGCGCGATCACCGTCAGATACAAGGCTCGCTGGACTGCGTTATAGGCGCCGTCCTGGTGCGGCAGGCGGAAGCGCAGCGCCAGGATCGCGTCGCGCCACACCGCGCGTGGTCCGGGCGGGGCCAGCTTGCGGCGGAAATGGCCGCTGAGCGCGCCCCAGGTCAGGTATGCCATGCCGTTCAGCACCAACAGCCAGATCGCGGCCAGGTGCCAGGCGACCGCCGCGCCGAGCCATTCGCCGATGGTGACGGACTCGGGGAAGCTGAACGGGAACAGCGGCGCCGCGTTGTAGATCTGCCAGCCGCTGCCGATCAGGGTGACGATCGCGAGCGCATTGAGCCAGTGCATCAGACGCAACGGCCAAGGATGAATGGGGCGGCGGGTGGTGGGGTCCATCTCAGAGGCCTCCGTGGTGGCGGACGGAGGAGTTTTCGGAGCGCGGGCGGGCCCCGGTCCAGGCATGGAGATGATGCCCGAACGGCATTGGCGCGGTGGGCGGGCGACCGCGATCCTGGCGCGGTCGGACGGCATCGGGCCGGCCACGATCACAGGAGGCGAGGATGCAGCGTTTCGTTCTGGCGGCGGCCCTGGCGGCCGGATTTGCGCTATCGGGCGGGCTGGCGGCGCATGCCGCGACGGCGACGCCGATGGGCCACGACACGGCGATGGGTCACAAGAAGATGGGTCACGACACGATGGGCCATGGCGCCATGGGACATTCGGCCATGGGCCATGACACGATGGGTCATGGGGCGATGGGGCACACCGCGCCGCCCCCTGCGAAGTGATGCCCTGCACCTCGCGGCGCGGCCGGCGCTTGCCCGACCGTGCCGCGGGGTGCCTTGCCTCGGAGGAGGCGCCATCGCAGGCTATCGCCAGGAGTTCTGCCGATGCCGCCCTTCCTGGCTGAACGGATCGAAGCGCAGCGCCGCACCATGACCGAGGAAGTGCGGGTGGCCTATGAACGCGCGGTCGCCGAGCTGGCGGCCGGCGGCGTGGGGGCCATGGCGCTGGCGGTGGGTGAGCGGTTTCCCGACATCGTGCTGCCGAATGCCGAGGGTGAGCTGGTCGCGATCTCTGACCTGTGGTCCAGCGGCCCGGTAGTGGTCACGTTCTTCCGCGGTATCTGGTGCCCGTATTGCCGGCTGATGCTGGACGCGCTGGTCGCCGCGTTGCCGGCGATCGAGGCGGCGGGCGCCAGTTTGGTAGGGATCACTCCGGAGACCGGCGGCCTGGCGCTGACCACCAAGCGCAATCACGGCGCGGCGTTCGAGGTGCTTTCGGACGTGGATTGCGGCCTGGGGCTGGATTGCGGGGTGGTGTTCCGGACCCCCGATATCTACCGTATGTTGCTGCTGAAATATGGCGGCGACCTAGCGCCGCGGCACGGCAACGACGCCTGGTTTCTGCCGCTGCCGGCGGTGTTCGTGCTGGAGCGGGGTGGCATTGTGCGCTGGCGGTTCCTGTCGGTGGATTTCACCGATCAGGCCGAGCCGGACGCGATCCTGGCCGCGCTGCAAACGTTGGTCAGGTAGGCGGGCGATGGAACTCCATCAGGTCCGCTATTTCGTCACCCTGTGCCGGACGTTGAATTTCACCCGCGCGGCGGCCGAGTGCAACGTGACCCAGCCGGCGCTGACGCGGGCCATCCAGAAGCTGGAGGAAGAACTGGGCGGCGCGCTGCTGTTCCGCGAACGGGGGATGACGCAACTCACGCCGCTGGGGCGCGTCACCTTGCCGCATCTTTCCGGAATGCTGGCGGCGGCGGAGACGGCGCGGCGTGCGGCGGATGAGCAGCTGGGCCGCCAGCAGATGAACCTGCGCGTGGGTCTGGGTCCGGCGATCGCGGCGGCGCGGGTGGCGGACGTGGTCGGCAGCCTGGCACGATTCCACCCGTCCTTGGCGGTGCATTTCGAGGATGGGGGCACGGCCGGGCTGATCGAGGCGATGCTGGGGGACGCGCTGGATTGCGCGCTGCTGCCGGAGGGCGATGATCTGCCGGAGCGACTGCACCGGTGGCGCCTGTGCGAGGAGAGCTGCGTGGTGGTGCTGCCGGCGGGGCATCCGCTGGCGGGGCGGGATGTGCTGGAGGCGGCGGATCTGGCGCATGAGACGCTGCTGGTGGGGGAGCGCTGCGGCGGCTTCGCGCTGCGGTTGATGGCGGCGGCCGGCGCGGGGTTCGCGGTGCGGCGGTGCGGGGGGGCG
>JAKAZJ010000244.1 GCA_021826565.1 Pseudomonadota bacterium
TTCTCGGGGGCCGACGTGCTGACCAAGCTGCGCGCCGGGGCCTCGCTCGTGCAGCTCTACACCGGCTTCGCCTATGGCGGGCCAGCGATGATTTCCCGCATCACCGGCGAACTGGCCGCCGCGTTGCGCGCGGTGGGCTTCGCCTCCGTCGCCGCCGCGGTGGGAACCGACGCCGAACGCCTGGCAGGAATCGCCTGATGCAGCATCTCGATGGATTCGCCCCGCTCGCCGCGCGCTACGACGGGTTCATCCTCGATCTCTGGGGGGTGATCCACGACGGGGTGACCGCGTTCCCGCACGCGGTCGAATGCCTGCGGCGGCTGGCGCGGGCGGGCAAGCCGACGCTGCTGCTGTCGAACGTGCCGCGGCCGAACGCGGCGGTGCGAACGATGATGCGCGGCATGGGAATCGGCGACGATCTCTACACGCATATCCTCACCAGCGGCGAAGCGGTGCGCCGCGCGCTGTCGGACCCGCCCGATCTCTGGTGGGCCACGCTCGGCCGGCGGGTGTTCCACCTCGGCCCCGCCCGCGACCGCCCGGTGCTGGAGGGTCTCGCCTACACCCCGGTGGCCACGCCGGCGGAGGCCGATTTCGTGCTGAACACCGGCCCGGACGATCACACCAACCCGACCGACCTCGCGGCGTTCGAGCCGGTGCTGGCCGCATGCGCGCGCCATCGCCTGAAGATGATCTGCGCCAACCCGGACCTGGAGGTGATCCGCGGCGGCGTGCGTGTGCTGTGCGCCGGCGCGCTGGCGCTGCGCTACCAGGCGCTGGGCGGCGATGTGCGATCGCTCGGAAAACCGGATCCGGCGATCTACCAGCCGGTGCTGGTCACGCTCGGCCTGCCGCCCGGGCGGGTGCTGGCGGTGGGGGATTCGCTGCGCACCGACATCGCCGGCGCCGCCGGGGTGGCGCTCGACGCCTGCTGGGTGCTGGGCGGGCTGCACGGCGCGGCGCTGCTCGGCGCCGACGGGCGTGCCGACCCCGCGCGGGTCGAGGCGGAAGCCGCGCTGGCCGGCCTTGCCCCGGTCGCCGCCCTGCCGCGCTTCGCCTGGTAGGCGGCCTGTCTTATTTTTCCTCGTTTCTGGAAGCCTCGAGCTGGCGACCGGCGGTGGACGCTCGTCACCACGGTCGAGTGAACGGCGGGACACGGGCCGCAACCCGCACTGCCGCCTGCTTCAGCGCGGAAGCGTCATTCTGGCGCGCAACCCGACAGGGCCTGCCCCGGCGGCGGCCGACGGCAGGTTCGCCAGGACGATATCGCCACCATGCGCCTGCACGATCGATAGCGCGATCGACAGTCCGAGGCCGGTGCCGCCGGTTTCCCGGCTGCGCGATTCCTCCAGCCGATGGAACGGCTCGAACACGCGTTGCAGTTCCGCCTCGGGAATGCCGGAACCGTCGTCCTCTATGTCGATCAGCACAGTCGAGGCAGTCGGGTGGATCGCAACCCGTGCCACCCCGCCGTACTTCACCGCATTGTCGATCAGGTTGGTGACCGCGCGCCGCAATGCACCCGGCTGGCACTCCAGCACCACCGGTTCGGCTGGCGTCATCGTCACGGGCAGCCCGGCGTCCGCCAGGTCATCCACGATGGAGGAGAGCAAGGCGCTCAGGTCGGTGCGTCGCGCGGCCTCGATGAGAGCCTCGTCGCGCGCGAAGTTCAGCGACGCGCCGATCATGTCATCGAGTTCACCGATCGTTGCCAGCATGCGGTCGCGCTCCTCGGCTTCAGGCAACGCTTCTGTGCGCAACCGTAGCAGCGTGAGCGGCGTTCGCAGATCATGCGACAGCGCGGCCAGCATGCGCGTCCGGTTCTCCAACAGGCGCCTGATGCGGCCCTGCATCTGGTTGAACGACTGTGCAGCCTGGCGCATCTCCTTGGTGCCGGCTTCGGCGATCGGCGGAGCGTTGACATCGCGCCCCAGGTGCTCCGCGGCGCGTGCGAGCACCCGCAGCGGCGCGGTGACCCGACCGACCGCCCATGCCGACGCCAGCACGACGATGACGGCCATCGTTGCAGTCGCGGCGGCGAAGGGCCAGGGCGCGGGCGGCGGGGCGTTCGGCAGAGCGGCGGCGAAGGCGAGCCACTGACCGTCGGAAAGCCGCACCGCGGCTTGCAGCGACCGCACGCCGCCGGCGCCTTGCGGCCATGGCGGGGCGGCCATCATCATGTTGGGGCCCATCGACATGGCGCCCCCCATCATGCCGCCACTCATCGTCATGTGTCGGGGGAAACCGCTGGCCCCCACCGGCGCGGCGGCAACCACCACCCGCAACCGATCCGCCAGGGCGGCAGGCAATTGGCCCGCGAGATAGCGCCGGATCGTCAACGAGTCGGCATTGGGACTTGCGCTGGCAAAGGCAGGCGGCTCCGGCGACAAGGTCACCCGCTGCGACGGGTCGCTGGCTGCCTGGACGATGCGATCGCGCCACGCGGGCGGGGCTTCATCGACCAATTGCGCCAGGGTGGCGATGCGTTGCGTGGCCGCGTAGCCTCCGATCGCCCGCACCGCCTGTGCGCTGGCGGAGGCATAGATCAGTGTGCCGACCAGGTGCGAGACCAGCAGACCCGCCAGCAGGATCAGCAGCATCTGGCCGAACAGCGTGCGGGGCAGCAGGCGCCTCATGTGCGGCTCACCGCCACGGCGAACATGTAGCCGCCGCCCCAGATCGTCTTGATGATGCGTGGATCGGCCGGATCGCGTTCCAACTTCTTGCGCAACCGGCTCACCTGGGTATCGATGCTGCGGTCGAACGCGGCCGCGGCACGCCCGCGCGCCAGGTCCAGCAACTGGTCGCGGCTCAAGACGCGCTGCGGCCGCTCGACCAGCGCCAATAGCAGCTCGTATTCGCCGGTGCTGAGCGGCACCGTGACGCCGTCCTCACGCAACAACTCGCGGCTGTCGGTGTTCAGCACCCAGCGGTCGAAACCGTAGCGCGGGGAGTCCGGTGGCGGATCGGAAAGCGCCGGCGGATGGCAGGCGCGCCGCAGCACGGCGCGAATGCGCGCGACCAGCTCGCGGCTGCCGAAGGGTTTGGCCAGGTAGTCGTCGGCGCCCATTTCGAGGCCGATGACACGATCCACCTCCTCGCCCTTGGCGGTGAGCATGATGATCGGGATCTTGCTGTCGGCGCGGATCCACCGGCAGAGCGACAGCCCGTCCTCGCCGGGCAGCATGAGGTCGAGCAGGATGAGGTCGATATGCGCGTCGGCGAGGGCGTGCCGCATGGCCTTGCCGTCACCGACGGCGGTCACGCGAAAGCCTTCCCGGGTCAGGGCGCGTCCGACCAGTTCGCGAATCTCGCGATGGTCGTCAACGATCAGGATGTGCGGCGAAGCCTCCATGCCCGGACCTTAGGCGATCAGCCCCGGGGGGCGAACAGCGGATGTGTGACAGGCTGTGGCCGAGGCCGGCGCTGCCACATCTTGGCACAATTTCCCTGGCCGAAGACAAACTCGGGTGACAGGTGGGACCCAGGTATCGCGTGGCGATGGATGTGTAGGCCATCGCGGGACGGGAAGGATCACTCCGATGAGGAAGATCAGCAAGGGTCTGGCGATTGTTGCCACAGTGCTGGCGATCGCTGGCATGAGCCTGGTTGCGGTCGCGCAGACCGGCGGGCCGCCCGGGTCCGGCTCATCCGGCGCTGGGTCAACGGGCAACGGTTCGCGCGGCTACGGGGCATATGGTTACGGGCCGATGAGAGACATGCATGGCCAGGGAGGGCCCGGATATGGCCCCTCGGGCGCCGGTCCCATGGGCTACGGTCCGCGTGGGAGCCGCTCGTCCGGCTATGGTCCCATGCGCGACGGGTGGATGGGATACATGCATGGCCAACGCGGTTACGGCATGATGGGCGGCTGGGGGCGGTGAGCGTCACCCGCGTCACGCTCCCGCCTGCGTAATGATCCACCGGCTCCGCCGGTTGGCGTGACGGCCCCGGCGCAGGAGAGGGGCCCGGCCCGTGCGATTTGGCTGGCGCCTACAACGGGCGCTCGGTCCGGCGAGAAGATGCGCACCCGTCCGCCTCCCTGTCCTTGCCGAACCTTGCGTGACACTGCCCCCTGGCCACTTTGCGGCCAGGGGGCAGTGTCGCGTCCGGTGGTGATGCTCGTCTTTGTTCTGGACAATACGGCGTTGATCCCGGTTCAACTGGAAGACTGGATCAGGCCCGGCCGCATGTCCGACACATGGGCACCCGTTGCACCGCAAATCCGACCAGGCCAGCCGGCTCGATGATCTCACGATTCCCATCGACGATGCGCGGGTGCGGCGAAACATGCCGGCGCGGAATACGGACGTTTCCAGCGTACGCCGGGCAGCGATCGTGTGACACGCTGTGGCGGCGGTCGATGCAGCCATATCTTGGCACACTTTCCCCGGCTGGCGACAAACTCAGGTGACAGGTGCGGTCCAGGTATCGCGTGGCGGCGAGGATGTCGCCGTCGCGGAACAGAAAGGATCACTTCGATGAGGAAGATCAGCAAGGCTTTGGCGATCGCCGCCACAGTGATCGCGATCAGC
>JAKAZJ010000245.1 GCA_021826565.1 Pseudomonadota bacterium
ATCCAGCGCGTGCAGGAGCTGCTGCCGCTCGATCCGCAGCGGTTCGGTGCCGAGTCGCCGGACCTCTCGTTCAACACCTCGGTGAGTTTCGTCACCAACACGAACTGGCAGTCCTACGTCCCCGAACAGACGATGAGCTACCTCACCCAGATGATCGGGTTGACGGTGCATAATTTCGTCTCGGCTGCCACCGGCATCGCGCTTGCCATCGCCCTGATCCGCGGCTTCGCGCGGCGGTCGGCGCAGACGATCGGCAATTTCTGGGTCGATCTGACCCGCTGCGTGCTGTACATCCTCCTGCCGGTCTCGATCGTCGTCGCGCTGTTCTTCGTCTGGCAGGGCGTGCCGCAGGATCTTTCGGCCTACACGAACGCGACCACCCTGGAAGGCGTGCGGCAGATCATCGCGCAGGGGCCGGTGGCATCGCAGGAAGCGATCAAGATCTTCGGCACCAACGGCGGCGGGTTCTTCAACGCCAATTCGGCGCATCCGTTCGAGAATCCGACCGCGCTTACCAACCTGGCGCAGGAACTGCTGATGCTCGCGATCGGCGCGGGCCTGACCAACGTGTTCGGCCGCATGGTCGGCAACCAGCGGCAAGGCTGGGCAATCTTCGCCGTCATGTTCGTGCTGTTCGCCGCCGGTGTCGCCACCGTCTATCCGATCGAAAGCCGGGGCAACCCCACCTTCGCCGCGTTCCACGTCGATCAGGCGCCGGGCCCATGGCAGAGCGGCGGCAACATGGTCGGCAAGGAGGTGCGCTTCGGCATCGCCGCCTCCGCCCTGTTCACGACCACCACCACCGATGCCTCCTGCGGCGCCGTGAACACCATGCATGACAGCCTGCTGCCGCTCGCCGGCGCCATACCTATGATCAACATCATGCTGGGAGAAATCATCTTCGGCGGCGTCGGCTCTGGTCTGTATGGCATGCTGTTGTTCGTGATCGTGGCGATGTTCGTTGCCGGCCTGATGGTCGGACGAACGCCCGAGTATCTCGGCAAGAAGCTGGAGGCGACGGAGGTCAAGATGGCGATGCTCGCTATTCTGATCCTGCCGCTGTCGATCCTGGGATTCACCGCGCTGGCGGTGGTGCTGCCGGTCGGCATGGCCGCGCTGGAGAACGCCGGCCCGCATGGATTCACCGAGGCGTTGTATGCCTACACCTCCGCCACCGGCAACAACGGCAGCGCCTTCGCCGGCCTGTCCGCCAACGTGCCGTTCTGGAACGACACGTTGGGACTGGCGATGTTCATCGGCCGCTTCATGATGATCGTGCCGATGCTGGCGATCGCCGGGTCGTTGGCGCGCAAGAAGATCGTGCCCGCCTCGCTCGGCACCTTTCCGACCACGAGCCCGCTGTTCGTCGGCCTGGTGATCGGCGTGATCCTGATCACCGGCGGGCTGATCTTTTTCCCCGCCGTCGCGCTCGGCCCGATCGTCGAACATTACGCCCTGCTGCACGGCACGTTGTCCTGAACACGGTGACCCAGATGAATCTTCGTGCCCATCCGCGCGGCGCGCGATCCAGCGTGCTGGACCCCGCGATCCTGATCCCGGCGCTGAAAGTCGCCCTCGCCAAGCTGAACCCGCGGATCATGATCCACAATCCGGTCATGTTCGTGGTCGAAACGGTGGCCGCGTTGACCACCATCGTCGCCTTGCGCGGGGTGTTCGCCGGCAGTGCGCATACCGGCTTCAGCCTCCAGATTGTGTTCTGGCTCTGGCTCACGGTGCTGTTCGCCAATTTCGCCGAAGCGGTGGCGGAAGGGCGCGGCAAGGCGCAGGCCGCGGCGCTGCGCCGGACGCGCACCGAAACCCCCGCCAAGCGCCTGCTGCCCGATAGCAGCGGCGCCTACGACCCGAAGGGTCTCTACGAACCAGCCGCCGCCGCCGATCTCAAACCCGGCGATATCGTCCTGATCGAAGCCGGCGATCTGATCCCGAGCGATGGCGAGGTGATCGAGGGCATCGCCTCGGTCGATGAATCGGCGATCACGGGGGAATCGGCGCCGGTGATCCGCGAAAGCGGCGGCGACCGCTCGGCGGTCACCGGCGGGACGCGCGTATTGTCGGACTGGATCACGGTCCGCATTACCGCCGCGCAGGGTTCGACTTTCCTCGACCGCATGATCGCGCTGGTGGAAGGCGCGGAGCGGCAGAAGACACCGAACGAGATCGCGCTGAATATCCTGCTTGCCGGTCTGACGATCATCTTCGTCATCGTGGTGGCGACGATCCCAAGCTTCGCCGCCTATGCGGGGGGGCGAGTCTCGGTGGTGGTCCTGGTCGCGCTGTTCGTGGCGCTGATCCCGACCACGATCGGCGCGTTGCTGTCCGCGATCGGCATCGCCGGGATGGACCGGCTGGTGCGGTTCAACGTGCTCGCCATGTCCGGCCGCGCGGTGGAAGCCGCAGGCGATGTCGATACGCTGCTGCTTGACAAAACCGGCACCATCACGCTCGGCAACCGCCAGGCCACGGAGTTCTTCCCCGTGCGCGGCGTGACCGCGGCGGAACTGGCCGATGCCGCGCAACTCGCCTCGCTGCCGGACGAGACGCCGGAGGGGCGCTCGATCGTCGTGCTGGCGAAGGAGAAATACGGCATCCGCGGACGCGAGATGGCGCCGGCCGGGGCGCGGTTCATTCCTTTCTCCGCGCAGACAAGGCTGTCGGGAATCGATTTCGACGCCTCATCCATCCGCAAGGGCGCAGTCGATGCGGTGCTGGCGCTCATGCGCGACCGCAACGGCGCTGACGGGGCGGTACGCGAACTGACCGCGAAGGCCGAGAAGATCGCCAAGGCCGGCGGCACGCCCCTGGCCGTGGCGCGCGACGGAAACTTGCTCGGCGTCATCTATCTGAAGGACATCGTCAAGGGCGGCATCCGCGAGCGCTTCGCCGAGCTGCGCCGGATGGGCATCCGCACGGTGATGATCACCGGCGACAATCCGCTGACCGCCGCCGCGATCGCCGCGGAAGCCGGCGTCGACGATTTCCTCGCCCAAGCAACGCCCGAGGACAAGCTCAAGCTGATCCGCGACGAGCAGGCCCAGGGCAAGCTGGTCGCGATGTGCGGCGACGGCACCAACGACGCCCCGGCGCTGGCGCAGGCCGATGTGGGCGTGGCGATGAACACCGGTACCATGGCCGCGCGCGAGGCCGGCAACATGGTCGATCTCGACAGCGATCCCACCAAGCTGATCGAGATCGTGGAGATCGGCAAGCAATTGCTGATGACCCGGGGCGCGCTGACGACGTTCTCAATCGCCAACGACGTGGCAAAGTATTTCGCGATGGTGCCGGCCATGTTCATCGCCTTCTATCCGCGGTTGCAGGCGCTGAACGTGATGCATCTCGGCTCCCCGCAAAGCGCGATCCTGTCGGCGATCATCTTCAACGCGCTGGTGATCGTGGCGCTGATCCCGCTTGCGCTGCGCGGCGTCGCCTACCGCCCGATCGGGGCGGCGGCGATCCTGCGCCGCAACCTGTTGCTGTATGGGCTGGGCGGCATCGCCGTGCCGTTCGCCGGCATCAAGCTGATCGACATGCTGGTGGTCGCGTTGCATCTGGCCTGAGGAAAACACCGATGAAACATATTCGCCCCGCGATCGTGATGATCCTGATGATGACGGTGCTGACCGGCCTGGCCTATCCGCTGGCGATCACCGGCATCGCCCAGCTCGTGTTTCCCTGGCAGGCGAACGGCGGCCTGATCCGGCGCGACGGGAAGGTGATCGGTTCGGCGCTGATCGGGCAGAATTTCACCTCCGCCCGGTATTTCCATGGCCGTCCGTCGGCGACCACCGGGCCGGACCCGAAGGATCCGTCCAAGACCGTCGCCGACCCGTACAACGCCGCCAACTCGGGCGGTTCCAATCTCGGCCCGACCTCCAAGGACCTGGTCCGGCACGTGCAGGCACGGGCGGCGGCGCTGGCCGCACAGAACCCCGGCACGCCGATCCCGGTCGATCTCGTGACCAGTTCCGCGAGCGGCCTCGACCCCGACATCACCCCGGCCGGCGCGCTGTTCCAGGTGCCGCTTGTGGCCAAGGCGCGCGGCCTGCCGCAAAGCGTGGTGCGACGGCTGGTGGACGCGCAGATCGCGCCACGCCTGTTCGGCGTGATCGGCGAGCCGCATGTGAACGTGCTAAAGCTCAATCTCGCGCTGGACGCCCTGACCCGACATTGACCCTGGCTACTGATCGGGGGGGATCTCGGACCGCAATCGCGAAGGAGCGGCTACCGGAAGGACCGGCTGATGGAAGACGCGGCACAACGGGAAGCGCACCCCGCCCCACAGGCTCTGCTGGACGCCGCCGGGCGTACCGGCGCCGGACGGTTCAAGCTGTTTCTTGGCGCCGCCCCCGGCGTCGGCAAAACCTACGAGATGCTGACCGCCGCCCAGGCCCGCCGGCGCGAAGGTGTCGCGGTCGTGGTGGGCGTGGTGGAAACCCATGGCCGGGCGGAGACCGAGGCGCTGCTCGTCGGTCTCGAAACGATCGCGCGCCGCGAGGTGGACTAC
>JAKAZJ010000246.1 GCA_021826565.1 Pseudomonadota bacterium
GCGCAAGAAATCTTTCGGGCCTTCATGGGCTCGCCCGGCGCCGGAAAATACGGAAACCCGAGCTGAGAGTTTGTGGATGAATACCCGCCACGTCGCCAGTGTTGGACCAAAACCCCAGCAATTCCAACGGGTTTTTATTTGTTGCTTCGATTACTGTTCGGGCTTAGGGCCGTGACCTCCTGGGCCAAGCGCCTTGGCGCGCTGCAAGCCACGGCGGCGCGGCGGATCTTCTTCGTCGGCGGCGCGCCGCGCTCAGGCACCACCTGGGTGCAGCTGCTGCTGGACGCCCATCCCGACGTAAGCTGCCGGGGCGAAGCGCTGTTCCCGCAAGCGCTCGCCGCGCCGCTCGATGCGCTGACGGCGCGCTGGGCGCAGGCGGTGGCGGACAAGAATGCCACCGTGTTCCGCGACCTCGGCGGCTACCCGCCATTGCCCGAGGCGCTGGCCGATCTGCTGCTGGGCACCGCCGTTCTGGCCACGCTGGCGGCACAGCCTGCAGGGCGCGCGGTGCGCGCATTGGGGGAGAAGACGCCCGAGAACGTGTTCCTGTTCCCACGCTTGGCCCGGTTGTTCCCGGCGGCGCGGTTCATCGGCGTGGCGCGGGACCCGCGCGACGTGCTGGCCTCGGCCTGGCGGTTCTTCCCGCGCACGCCGGGCGAGACGCAGGAGGCGTTCGTGGAGCGCGCGCTGCCGTCGCTGGATCAGGGCGCGCGGGCGCTGCTGGCGCTGGCCGATAGCGGCGCGGGCGCCATCGTCACATACGAAGAAATGCGCGCCGCGCCGGAGACGACGCTGGCGCGGTTGTTCCAATTCCTGGACGTGGCGGACAGTGCCGATGTGGTGGCCGGTTGCGTGGCGCGCTGCCGGTTCGAAGCGCTGTCGGGAGGGCGACCGGCCGGGGAGGCGCGGGAGGGGGCGTCTCCCGCAGTTGGGTTTCTGGGAGCTGGCGTGGTGGGCGGATGGCGGCGGAGCCTGTCGGCGCCCGCGGCGGCGCGGATAGAGGCGGCGTTGGGGTGGACGTTTCCGGCGTTCGGGTGGGAGAAGTGAGTTTGGGGGAGGCCCCAGACCGGCCCCCCGGCCGCTGCTTCCCGCGCGGACCCGGGGAAACGCGCGAGCCGCCGCGGCGACTGCGCCCGGTCGCCGCTCCGTCCTACCCCGGATCGACCGACGGCTAGCCCCGCTCTACCGTCGCCGCCAGCACGTAGCCGCCGCCGCGGACGGTCTTGATCAGCTGCGCGCGCCGCCCGTCATCTTCCAGCTTGCGCCGCAGCCGGCTGACCGCCACGTCGATGGCGCGGTCGAACGGGCCGGCCTGGCGCCCGCGCAGCAGGTCCAGCAGCATGTCGCGCGTCAGGACCCGGTTGGCGCGTTCCGCCAGCGCCAGCAGCAGGTCGTATTCCCCGCCGGTCAGCGGCACTTCCTCGCCCTCCGGGTTCAGCAGGCGGCGGCGGGCGGGGTCCAGTTCCCACCCGGCGAAACGAAGCGCGCGGGCAGACCCTTCGCCCCGCGCGCCCCCCGCGTCGCCGGCGCGACGCAGCACGGCGCGGATACGTGCCAGAAGTTCGCGTGGGTTGAACGGCTTGGCCAGGTAATCGTCAGCGCCGAGTTCCAGGCCGATGATGCGGTCCGTCTCCTCGCCCATGGCCGTCAGCATGATGATCGGCACGTCGGATTGCGAGCGCAGAAAGCGCGCGAGATCCAGTCCGCTTTCCCCCGGCATCATGAGATCCAGGACCACCAGCTGGAAATGCCCCAGCGGCCAGGCGCGCCGCGCCTCCCGCGCGTCGCGCGCGGCGGTGACGCGCAGCTGGTGGCGTTCCAGGAAGCGCGCCAGCAGGTCGCGGATTTCGCGGTCGTCATCGACCACAAGTATATGCGGCGGATTATCCATCGCGGGATCATAGGCGCGCGTGCCGCGTCGCCCCAAGCCCCTGTTGCACTCGGTTTCACTTCGTCGCGCGCCAGTGGTGCGGCGGGGGCGGGCGCGACCCATCTGCTCGCTACCGCCCACACGGCGCGGCATATAAGGAGACCCAGAATGCGAAAATCCCTGATTGCGGCAGCGACTGCGCTGGTGATAGCCGGAGGCACCGCCGGCAGCCTGATCGCCCATGCCGCGCCGCCACCGCCGCCGCCCGGAGGTCCGGGCATGATGGGTGGCCCCGGCGGGCCGCACCCGCATCATTGGGGGCCACATCCCGGCATGTGGGGGCCGCATCACCGCCCGCTGATCACGCCGGGTACCTTCGCGCTTCTGTTCCATCCGAAAAACCGCGAGATCACCCCGGCCGACGCCACGGCGATCGCCACCGGCTTTCTGCGCTGGAACGGCAACCACACCTGGAAGGTCGTGGATGTGAAGGCGCTGGGTGACAGCAAGATCGGCTTTGCCTACGCGACCGCCGATAACAGCGTCATCGCGCGCTTCACGATCAACGCGCGCACCGGGCGCATTCGTCGCGTCGGCTGAACTGGGTCTTGCGGCGAGGGGCGGTGGGGGGCAGGGTCGAGGCTCGCCACCGCACCCCGTTGCCGTACCCCCTACCCTCTGTATGGACACCCCGCCCGCCGCGCGCGCTGCCCTGGACCGGCTGATCGCCTCGCATCCGGCATTCGCCTCGATCGAGGCGAATGCCGGCCAGGTGCCGTGGCGCGTCCGGCCGGCCGGATTTCCCGGCCTACTGGCGGCGATTGTCGGCCAGCAGATCAGCAACCAGGCCGCCGGGGCGATCTGGCGGCGGCTGCGCGCGCTGCCCGGGGCGGATCGGCCGGACGGGCTGCTTGCGCTGTCGGACGAGGCGTTGCGCGGCGCCGGGCTGTCGCGTCCCAAACTGGCCCATGCCCGCGCCCTGGCCGAGGCCTGCGCGTCCGGCGCGCTCGACCCGTCGCGGCTACCGGGGCTGGACGACGAGGCAGCGATCGCGACCATCTGCACCGTCCGCGGTCTTGGGCGCTGGAGCGCGGAGGTTTATCTTCTGTTCGCCGAGCAGCGCGCCGATGTGTTTCCCGCCGGGGATTTAGCGTTGGCAGCGGCATTGGCGGTTTTGCGTGGGCTGCCCGCGCGACCTCCGCCAGCCGCGCTGCGGGCGCTCGCTGCGGCTTGGGCGCCGTCCCGGGGCCTGGCGGCGCGGCTGTTGTGGCACCATTGGCGGTATCTCACCGGCCGGCCGGCAATGGACGAAACGCCGGGTTGAGCCGCGCCGGCCGGGGGGGCAGACTGCCGCGGATGGACATGACCTTTCTCCATGCCACGGATGCCGGCCTTGGGGCTCCCGCGCCCAGCGGCGGGCAGGCGTTCAACGCCGGGCTGGTCGCGGCATTGCGCGCCGCCGGGCACAGCCTGACCCTGATCGCCCTGCCCGGCCGGCACCCGCTGCCGGACGCCGCCGCCCGCGCCGCCGCCCTGTCGGCCTGGGCCGCGTTGCCGGAAACGACCTGTCCGGTGCTCGATGGCCTGGTGCTGCCCGCCTTTGCGGGTCATGGCGATGCGCTGGCCGCGCGCCCAGCCAGCGTGCTGGTGCATCACCCGACGGCGCTGGATCCCGGCCGGACCGAAGCCGACCGCGCCGCGCTGCGCAATACCGAGTTGCGTCTGCTGCCGCGGCTGGCAGCTGTGATCGCCACCTCGGCGGGGGGCGCGAAGCGGCTGGCCGACGAGTTCGGCGTGGACCCGACGCGGATCGCGGTGGTGACGCCGGGAACGCCGGACGTGCCGCGAGCCGCCGGGTCGGGTGGGCCGGGCTGCGCGATCGTGACAGTCGGCGCGCTGACCCCACGCAAGGGCCACGACGTTCTCATCCGGGCACTCGCGCGGCTGTTCGATCTGGACTGGCATCTAACCCTTGTGGGGCCGGAGCGCGATCCCGCGCACGCCGCCGCGCTGCGCGCCCTGGCCGTGGCGCTGCGGGTGGACGCGCGCGTACGGTTCGCCGGCGCGGCCGACGCGGCGACCCTGGAAGCGCTGTGGCATGGCGCGGACCTGTTCGCGTTGGCGTCCTGGTGGGAAGGCTACGGGATGGCGGCGGCCGAGGCGATGCGCCGCGGTCTGCCCGCCGCCGTCACCAGCGGCGGCGCCGCGGCCGAACCGGTGCCGCCCGAGGCCGGCGTGATCTGCCCACCCGGGGATATCGACCAGTTTGCGAAGGCGCTGCGGCGGTTGATCTTCGATGCCGGGTTGCGCGGCACGCTCGCCGAGGCCGCGTTCGCCGCCGGCCAGGCGCTGCCCGGCTGGGGGACGCAGGCGGCGGCGTTTGCCGCAGCGCTGGCGCGGTAACACGAGCGCGCGGGTGCCTTCGCCGCCGGCGCGTTCCGCGCTAGCCTCGGTCTCTCGACACCGGAGCACCGCGGATGGATCAGGCCGTTTTCATGACCCCACGCGCCGTTCTGCTCGCCTGAGCGCCAGGGGCCCGCTTGGACATGCCCCCCTCTGACGCGCTTGCGGCGCTGCGCTGGCAGATCGAACTCGGCGCGGATGAGGCGCTGAGCGACGCCCCGCAGGATCGGCTGGCGGTGTCACCGCCGT
>JAKAZJ010000247.1 GCA_021826565.1 Pseudomonadota bacterium
TGGCGGCGGCGCGGCTTCGCGCGGTGGAAGAAGGGCTACCGCTGCTGCGCGCGGCCAACACCGGAATCTCGGCAGTGTTCGACGCGCGCGGGCACGAGGTCGCGCAACTGGGGCTGGATCTCACTGGCGTGTTGACGGCTTCCGTCCCGGGAGCGCTGCCGCCGACGCCGTTCGCGCGGTTCGGATTATGGGTGCCCTTGGGGCTGGCGACCGTCACGCTGGCGCTCGGGCTGGGCGGGCGCCGCCGTCTCATGTGATGGGGCGACGTCTCGGATCATAAGACAGTGCACTTTTATACGCGGCCGTTGACAATTCGGGGTTGTAGATTTACGCTTTCCTAACGCTTCACACTACTGTAGGTTGGGACTCAGACGCTCCATGTCCGAATCTGAGAGGGATTCCCCGATGCTCGAAGAGATCGAGTCCGGCGCGGGCGACCTGCCCCCGCTACCCGTCTCGGTGGACCGGGAAGGCCGGCCCAGCCCGATTGACGTCCATGTCGGCTCGCGCATCCGGTTGCGGCGTACGCTGCTCGGTCTGTCGCAGGAGCGTCTCGGCGACCAAATCGGTCTGACGTTCCAGCAGGTGCAGAAATACGAGCGTGGCGCGAATCGCGTCGGCGCCTCGCGCTTGTTCGATCTCGCCCGTGTCCTGGACGTGGCGATCAGCTATTTCTTCGAAGACATGCCCGACAACGTCGCCGGTCCGCTGGCGCACTCGGCACGGCGGATGCACGGGCTGGCGGAGACCCAGGACCCGTTCGGCGACGATACCATGAGCCGGCGTGAGACGCTGGAACTGGTGCGCGCCTATTACCGGATCTCCGATCCCGCGGTGCGCAAGCGGGTGTTCGACCTGGTCAAGTCGATGGCCCCGCCCGATCCGTGACCGCCGCGATCAGTCGATCGCGGCATGGGCGATATTGCTGATCCGGTCCAGCCGTAGGCTGTGCCACGGGTCCGGCTGCACGTAATTGGTCAGATACGTGAACGATACCCCGCTGTCCGGATCGCCCCAGGAATAGGACGACCCCACGCCGCCATGGCCGAAAGTGCGTGGGCTGGCGATGGTCCCAAGGCCGCGGATCCGCTCACTTTCCCCGCGGACATGCGGGCCAAGGCCGCGATGCATCGGAATCTTATCCATCTGCAAGTCCGGCTCCTCCCCGGTGTGGTTGCGCGTGCCATACGCCACCATCCGCGGGGCAAGAATGCGCGCCCGACCCAACCGCCCGCCCGCCAGCAGCGCCTGATAGAACGCGACCATCCCCCGCGCCGTCGCGTAGCCGCCGGAATGCGGCAGGCCAGCGGCGCGGAACGCGGCCGAGTTGTCGCGCGGCTCCGGGGCGTAGGTGTCGGCGCAGCGGTGCTGCTGATGTTCCGGAACCCCCACGAAGACATCCTCCGTCAGGCCCAGGGGCGCCAGGATGCGTTCGCGGATCACCTCGCGGTAATCGCGGCCTGTCACGGCCTCGATCACCATGGCCTGGGTCAGATGCGCGGCGCGGCCGTGATATTGCATCCGGGTACCGGGGGTCCAGTCCAGCGAGAAATCGCACACTTCGGCGCGCATCCGCGCGTGATCGGACCAGGTGGCTTGGGTGACGTCCGACGACGGGAAGCCGCCCTGATGGGTCATCACCTGATGCAGCGTGATCTCGGCCTTGCCGCGGGCGGCGAACTCCGGAAGGTGATCGGCGACACGGTCCATCGGTGACAGCGCCCCGTCCTCGATCAACGACCAGACGGTGGCGGAGGTCAGCACTTTGGTCTGCGAGAACAGCAGGAACAGCGTGTCGGTAGCGGCTGGCGTCACGGTCGCTTCGGTGCGCGCGTTGCCGAAGGCGCGGAAATGGGCAAGCCGCCCGTGGCGGGCAAACGCGATCTGCGCGCCGGGGTAGCGACCGTCCTCGATATGGCGGGTGATCAGCGATTCCATCGCGGCGATGGCGTGGGAATCGAGGCCGGCGGCGGCCGGATCGGTCGGTTCCAGCGGGTAACTATGCGGCATCGGTCGGTTCCTTCCCCGGGGTTGGCGGCGATGCTAGCCTTCCTGTCCGGTAACTGGAAAGAGCAGCGATGGATTCGGCTGACGCGACCTTGCACCCGATCGGAGTCATTTCGACACCGTTCAAGACGCTGGACGAATGCCCGCGCAATATTCGCCAGCTGACCCCGCCGCCGCTGTGCCGGGTGCGGCTGGACCCCGCCTACGTGCCCGGGCTGCTGGGGATCGACGGATTCAGCCATCTGATCCTGCTGTATTGGCTGCATCAGGGGCGCGAACCGCGGATGGTATTCAAGCCGCATTTCGCTACCGAGGAACGCGGCCTGTTCGCCACCCGCTCCCCGGCACGGCCAAACCCGATCGGATTGGCGGTGGTCGCGTTCGAGGGAATGGAGGGCGCGGACACGTTGCTGGTCCGCACGCTGGATTGCCTGGACGGTACGCCGCTTTTGGACGTGAAGCCGTATCTGGTCAGCGTCGATTGCCAGCCGGACGCGGCGATGGGCTGGCTGGGGCCGCATCGCACGCGCTGAAGCCAGCCGGAACTCAGGATTTCGCGGCGTGCAGTCCTTTCGCCTCCGCCGCTTTCTGGCACACATAAGTGCCGTGGCGCGTTTTCCCGAAATAGCGCGAGCTCGACAGGTGGAACACCTTACTGTCATGCGCGCGCCAGACCACCGGGCTGACGCCGCAGGCGGACTTCGCCGCGGTCAGGCTGGGGTAGCCAGGTAGCGCGGAGGCACGGGGATGCGGTTCTCGCTTGGCGGCGTGGGCGAGGGCGAGCGGCGCGGCGACCAGTAGGGCAGCGAGGAGCAGACGGGTCATGCGATTGTCTCCGGTCCAGGAAACCGCGCCCGAGACGCCGGGCGCGGGAGGACCGGAATCGCAAATCCGGATTAGCGAATCCCTAACACCGGATCATTCAAACGCGTAGGTAAACTCCCCGTCCGCGACATCGACCGCCACTTTTGCCACCATGGCGCCATCCAGCATCCGTTGCAGAAACGCGCCGCTGATCGCCGGCAGCATGGTATTGGTCAGGATCGCATCGATCATGCGCCCGCCGCTTTCCGGTTCCGTGCAGCGGCTGGCAATCAGGTTTACCACCTCGTCGGAGTAGGTGAACGGCACCTTGTGATGCTCGCCGATTCGCCGCGCAATTCGCCCAAGCTGCAACCGGATGATATCGCCCATCACCTTATCGCTGAGCGGGTAGTAGGGGATCACGATCAGCCGCCCGAGCAACGCCGGCGGAAACACCTTCAACAGCGGCGTCCGCAGCGCCTTCGCGATCTCCTCGGGTTCCGGCGTCAGCTCCGGGTCGCCGCACATCGACATGATCAGGTCGGTGCCGACATTGGACGTCAGCAGGATCAGCGTGTTCTTGAAATCGATCACGCGGCCTTCGCCGTCCTCCATCACGCCTTTGTCGAACACCTGGAAGAAGATCTCGTGCACATCCGGATGCGCCTTCTCGACCTCGTCCAGCAGCACCACCGAGTACGGCTTGCGGCGGACGGCCTCGGTCAGCACGCCGCCCTCCCCGTATCCCACGTATCCCGGAGGCGCGCCTTTCAGGGTGGAGACGGTGTGGGCTTCCTGGAACTCGCTCATGTTGATGGTGATCAGGTTCTGCTCGCCGCCATACAGCGATTCCGCCAGCGCGAGCGCGGTTTCGGTCTTGCCGACGCCGGAGGGGCCGCACAGCATGAACACGCCGATCGGCTTCGAGGGATTGTCCAGCCCCGCGCGCGAGGTCTGCACGCGGCTCGCGATCATATCCAGCCCATGGCTCTGGCCGATCACGCGCTGCGCGAGGGTTTCGCTCATGTGCAGCACAGCCTGGACTTCGTTCTTCACCATTCGCCCGACCGGAATCCCGGTCCAGTCACCCACCACGGCGGCAACGGCCTGGGCGTCGACGCTGGGCAGGATCAGTGGGTTCTCGCCTTGATGGTCGGCAAGTTTCACCTGCAATTCTTTCAGTTCCGTCATCCAGGCGGCGCGTTCCGGCGCGTCCGGCCCGGCTTCGCGCAGCAGCGCGCGCAGCGCGAGCAGTCGATCGACCAGTTCCTTCTCCGCGCTCCAGCGCGTTTCCAGCCCGGCCAGGCGTTCGCGTTCCGCGCCCAGCGCCTCCCGGACCGAGGTATCGCGGGCAGTCGCGTCGATGCCGATCGCGGTCTCACGGCCGATGATTTCCAGCTCGGTTTCCAACGCCGCGATCCGGCGGCGGCAATCTTCCACGGCTGGCGGCGTGGCATGCTGGCTCACCGCGACGCGGGCACAGGCGGTATCCAGCAGGCTCACGGATTTGTCGGGCAACTGGCGCGCCGGGATGTAGCGATGCGACAACCGCACCGCCGCCTCGATCGCTTCGTCCAGCACCTGGACACGGTGATGCTTTTCCAGCGGGCTGGCGATGCCGCGCATCATCAGGATCGCCTTGGCTTCGTCCGGTTCATCGACCTGCACGACCTGGAAGCGCCGGGTCAGTGCCGGGTCCTT
>JAKAZJ010000248.1 GCA_021826565.1 Pseudomonadota bacterium
ATCGATCCAGGTCCAGCCCCAGGGAGCGACAAAGGCCCAGTGTCCTTCCCGATACGGCACCCAGCCGGCGGCGACGCGCGGATACCAGACCGCGCCATAGTTGGGCGCGGATTGCCACGTGCCATACTGGTCCAGATCGTCCCCGCCCGGCATCGCCGTCACGATCGGCGGCGCGGCCATCCCATAGCGACGCGGCGCGGGCAGCATCCGCTCGGCGAAGGCGTCGTGCAGCGCCGGGGTGAGGCGGACGGCGAAATTCTGATCGCCGGTGATCTGCGCGCTTTGGCCGGCGCGGATCGTCAGGCTCGACGGACCGGACAACTGGGCGGCGCCCTGATAGACGTTGACCAGCGTGGGGGTATCGGTGGTGCCGGCGGCAATTTCGTAGCGACCGGGGGTGGCGATGGTCACAGTACCGCGAGGCGTGATGAGCTGGTAGCTTTCACCCGGCAGCAGCGGGCCGACGCGCAGCACGGCCTCCCCCTGCGGCAATGTGCCGACCAGCTGCGTAGCGTCGAGCTGATCCACATCAAGCTCGGTGCCCGCAGCCAGATCGACGGTGGTGGCGGAGACCTGCGCCGCGGCCTCGGCTCCAGCCGCGGTCCAGAGCGCGTCACCCGCCGTCAGCGGGTAATTCTGGACCGCCTGGTCCCAGCTCTGCCCGCCCGCGGGACGGAACGAGACCTGGCCGCGGGTCCAGGCGATCCGGCCGACGCGTGGCGGGGGTGAGACCTCCTGCGCCGCGGCGGGAGCCGCCAGCGCCAGGGTGAACAATGCGGCGAGCACGAGGCGCAAAGGCATGACGATGCTCCAACCGGGGGGCGTTGCGGATAGATGGTCCGCAAGCGTGGCGAAATCACGACCGGGCGCGCCACCGATCCGCCACGGCGACGCATCACCATATGGTGGTCCACCGATCAGGGAGACGACCGATGACCCATCATTTCCGCTTGCGCTGGCTTTTGCCTGCGGTGCTGCTGGCCGGCAGCGCGCTCGCGCTAGGAGGCTGCGTCGCGTATCCGGGCGGGTATTACGGCTACCCGGCCTATGGCTATGCCGGTCCGCCGGTCACGGTGGGCGTCGGCGGCTGGTGGGGCGGCGGCTGGCACGGCGGCGATGACGGCGGATGGGGTGGCCACGACGGCGGCTGGCACGGTGGGGGTGGCGACCGCGGCGGCTGGCACCACTGATCTCGGGTCGGGCGGCGCGCGGGTGACCGCACCGGCCATGGCTGGGGGCGGCACCGGACAGCTCTGCGGCGGCCCCGCTTTGCAACCTCGCCGCACCGCCGCAAACTCGGCTTCATGTCCGCGACGACCCAGACCGAGGTTCCCCATCGCGCCCTGCTGACCGGTTGCGCCATGATCGCCACCATGATGCAGGCGCTCGATACCTCGATCGCCAACGTCGCGCTGCCGTACATGCGCGGCTCGCTGTCGGCGAGCCAATCCGAGATCACCTGGGTCCTGACCTCGTACGTCATCGCCGCGGCGGTGATGACCGCCCCGGTCGGCTGGCTTGCGGTCCGGTTCGGGCGCAAGCGGCTGTTCATCACCTGCCTGATCGGCTTCACCGCTGCGTCCATGCTGTGCGGCGCGGCCGAGACGCTGGATCAGATCGTGGCGTTCCGGCTGTTGCAGGGAATGTGCGGGGCGGCGCTGGTGCCGCTGTCGCAGGCGACGATGCTGGATATCTACCCGTTCTCGAAGCGCGCCTTCGCGATGGCGATCTTTTCTTCCGGCGTGATGGCCGGGCCGATCCTGGGGCCGGAGTTGGGCGGCTGGCTGACCCAGGCCTATAGCTGGCGCTACGTCTTCTACGTCAATCTGCCATTCGGCATCCTGGCGGTGATCGGGCTCGCGCTGTTCATGCCGCGCGCGCCGCTGCGCCCGGAGCTGCGCTTCGACTGGCGCGGCTTCCTGGTGCTGGCGATGGGCATCGGCGCGTTGCAGCTGATGCTGGATCGCGGCCAGGAACGCGGCTGGTTCGGCGCGAACGAGATCGTGATCGAGGCGACCTTGGCGGGCCTCGGGTTGTTCCTGTTCGTGGTGCACATGTTCACCGCGCGCAAGCCGTTCCTGCCGGTTGCCGTGTTCAAGGACCGCAATTTCGCCGCCGCGATGCTGCTGCTGTTGTGCACCACCAGCGTGATGCTCTCCACCACCGCGCTGCTGGCGCCGTATCTGGAGACGCTGGCCAACTACCCGGTGCAGACCGCGGGCTTCGCGCTGTCGCCGCGCGGGCTCGGCACCATGACGGCGATGTTCTTCGCCAGCTGGCTGTCGAAATATGTCGATCAGCGCAAGATCATGGCGGCCGGGCTGGTGCTGCTGGGGTTCATGCTGCATTCCATCAGCTATTGGACCCCGGACGTGAGCGAGCGGCAGATGATGCTGACCCTGGTGGGGCAGGGGTTCTCGGTCGGGCTGATCTTCAATCCGGTCACCGTGATCGCCTTCGTCACCCTGCCGGCGCAGCTGCGCGGGGATGCGGCGGCGTTGCAGGCATTGACGCGCAATCTGGGCCAGGCGATCGGCATTTCCATCACCACCTTCATGCTGGCGCGCAGCGAGCAGACCTCGCATGCCGATATCGTCGGCCGGATCACCCCGTTCGACCGGTTGTTGCAGGGGCATACGGCGGTGGCGCGGGCCTATGATCCGCTCACCCGGCACGGCGCGGCGCTGCTGAACGCGGCGGTCAACCGGCAGGCCGAGATCATCGCCTACAACAACGATTTCCACATGATGGCGTTCGTGGTGATCCCGCCGCTTCTGATGCTGTTCCTGCTGCGCCGGGCGCGACCGCGCCAAGCGGCGGAGTAGCGCGCTATTCCTTGATCCCACCCGCCATCGCGCCGCTGACCAGGTACGAGCGGACGAAAAACGTGAACACCAGGACCGGCAGCAGCACCAGCACGCCGGCGGCGGCGATCTTGCCCCACTCCCAGCCGGCATACTGCATGAAATTGACGATCGCGACCGGCGCCGTCATGGCATGGGTCCGGGTCAGGATCAGAGCGAAAAAGAAATCGTTCCACGACATGATGAAACACAGGATACCGGTCGCCGCGACCCCGGGGGCGGTCAGCGGCAGGGTGACGCGCAGGAATGTGGACCACACCCCGGCGCCGTCGATCCAGGCGGCTTCCTCCAGCGCAACCGGGACGGCGGCGAAGAACCCACGCATGGTCCAGATCACCAGGGCCAGATTGAACGTCAGATAGACCACGATCAGCCCGGGGATCGTGTCGATCAGGCCGATATCGCTGAACGCCAGGAAAAACGGGATGGTGAAGGCAACCGGCGGGGCCATTCGCGTGACCAGGACCCACATGGCGATCCGCCCGCGGGCGCGAAAGCGGTGCCGTGCCAGCGCATAGGCGGCCGGGACGCCGAACAGCAGGGACAACACCGTCGATCCGGTGCTCGCCAGCAGGCTGTTGACGAACGAGGCGGGGAAGCCGCCGGCGGCCAGCGCGCGGTAATTGGCCAGGGTCGGGGTGAACAGCGGATCGGCGCCGAGTGCCGCGCCGTGCGGCCGGAACGACATCTGCACCAACCACAGCACCGGCGCCAGTACTACCAGCAACAGCGCCGCTGCGGCGCCCTGCGTCAGGACCCGTCGCCACCTGCGGCGCCGCGCGCGCCGAGCGGCCCCGGTGGTGCTACGCATCGTCCACGCCACCCGCGCCCAGCCGCGCGACCAGCAGACTGAGCGCGAACACGCCCGCCACCATCAGCGTGGCGATCGCGGCGCCATAGCCCCAATAGGCGAAATTGAAGGTCTGGATGAACGCGTAGTAGTTGGTGACCTCGGTCACCTGGCCCGGCCCGCCATTGGTCAGCACGTAGATCAGCGGAAACGCCTTGATGCTGTCGATCAGGCGGAACAGCACCGCGACGGTCAGCGCCGGGCGGATATACGGCAGCCGTACGTACCAGAACATCTGCCAGGCGCTGGCGCCGTCGATCCGCGCGGCCTCGATCGGTTCGTTCGGCATCATTTGCAACGCGGCGAGCACCATCAGCATGGTGAAGGGAAACCACTCCCACGTATCGGCCAGCGCGATCGCCGGCAGCGCCCAGACGGGACTGGTGATCAGCGCGCCCGGACGCAGGCCGAACGCGCCCAGCATCGCATAGACCGGGCTGACATCGGGCGTGTAGAGGATCTTCCAGATGATCGCGACCACGATCGGCGGCAGCACCATCGGCACCAGGAAGCCGGTGCGCACCGCGTCCATGAACCGGGACTCGCTGTTCAGCAGCAGCGCGAGCGCGACACCCAGCAGCGTCTGCAAGCCCACGGTGATCGCCGACAGCTCCAGCTGCAGCCAGACCGAATGGTCGAAGCTGCCGGTGAACAGCGCCTGGCGGTAGTTCGCGAACGGGGTGGAGAAATCGAGCCCGCTGCCGGGACGGATCGGGGTCAGCGGGGTCAGGCTGGTGACCACGAGATAGAGCGCCGGCCCGATCGTGACGACCGCGAGCACCGCCAGGGCGGGG
>JAKAZJ010000249.1 GCA_021826565.1 Pseudomonadota bacterium
GGCATCGGCGGGTCGATCGTGGTGGCGGGCGCGCTGCTGGCGGAAGGGACGGCGCCCGGAACCACGGGCGGCGCGATCGAGGTCGCGGCGTCCGGGGGCGATGTGGTGGTGGCGTCGGGGGCGCGGATCGATACGTCCGGCGCGGCGGGCGGCGGGACCATCGCGGTGGGGACGGATCTGGCGCGGGCGGCGGGCGGGCCCTCGGTGACGCCGCTTGTGCTGTCGCGCAACGTGATCATCGCGCGCGGGGCAACGATCGCGGCGAACGCGACCGGGACCGGCAATGGCGGGCGGGTGACGGTGCTGGCCGCGGACGCCACCGTGATGTCGGGCGAAATCGACGCCGCGGGCGGGCCGATGGGCGGTGCTGGCGGGTTCGTGGAGGTGTCGGGGAACACGCTGGGGTTCGATGGCAGCGTCAATCTCGGCGCGGTGCATGGCGGGCTCGGGACCTTGCTGCTGGACCCGGGGACGCTCGATATCGTCGCCGGGAACAATGGGGCGGGGAATCTGGATGGTTCGCTGACCCTGTCCGGCTCGATCGTCTATGGCACCGACAGCCTGACTTCGACCGACAGCGTCTCGACCGGCGTGATTTCGCAAGTGGGTGGGACCGCCAATGTGCTGCTGCAAGCCACCACCCTGATCGACGTGCAGGGCGGATTCGCGATCGCCCACAACCTCACCATGCAGTCCGGCGGGGATATTCTGATCGGCGCCAGCATCGCCATCGCCGCCAATGGGATCGAGATCGACGCCGGCAACAACCTCTCGCTTGCCGCTGGCGCCGCAATCACGGCAACCTACAACGTCGTGCTCGCCGCCGGTCTCACCAACCCGGCCGGGGTACTGACCGTCGATGGTCCCGTCACCTCGCAGAACGGCGGGATCTTCCTCAGCGCGCAAACCGGCGGAATTGCGATCAATGCCCCGATCACCGAGGTGACCTCGGTAGGCAACGCGTTCCCGCTGATCAGCCTGCGCACCGATGCCCTGAGCTTTGGTTCCGGCGCCACACTCGCGGTCTCGTCCGGCACGATCGAGGTAGCCCCCGCAACTCTGGGCGGCACGCTGCTGGCAGGCGGCACCGGCCCCGTCGCGGGCCTGGTCATGCCCACGTTGCCGGTGTCCAGTAACTACTCCTCGTGGCTTCTGCGCCTCGGGGCGACTACCAACCCCAATACCGGATCGTTGAGCGTGACCGCGGGCGACATCGTGATCGCCGGAGCGCTCTCGTCCAGCAGCAATTTCTCGCTGGACCTCGAGAATACCGGCGCCGTCACCCAGACTGTGCCCGTTTATGTCAATTATCTCTCGGGCCACAGCGGCTCGATACGGCTGACCAACCCGAACAACGGGTTCTCGGTGGTCCAGAACATCACCACGACCGGAACGCTGGCCGTGACCGGCGCCGGTAATTTCACCGCCGCCGGCGTGCTGTCGGCCGCCGCGATCGATCTGACCGTCACCGGCGCCAACAACAGCGGGTATCTGTACCTCGGGTCGAGATCGACGACCGGGTCGGGCTTCACGTTCGAAGTCCCGACCGGCGGCAGTATCGGTATCACCGTGGACAATTTGTATTGGCAATCGCCCGGCCACCTGATTGCGCCGGGCGGCATCATCGCCATCGCCCCCGAGACGCCGGGAACGCCGCTGACCGTCACGGACACGAACACTGCGTTCCGTGGCGGCCCCGGCGGCAATCCGCCCGGCCTGCTGGTGCCGGCAAGCAGCCTCCAGGCCGCCATCTCGCCCTCTATCGGCACGCTGGTCCTTGGGCAGACCGGCCCGCAACCGATCCCGGCCGCCGGGACCATCGTGATCGCCGAGCCGTTCGACCTGACTACGGTCGCGTCCACGCTCGCGCTGCGCACCACCGGGGCGATCACGCAAGGCACCGGCGATGCGGTGACGGTCGGCACTCTGGTCGGCACCGCCAGCCAGGTCACGCTGCCGGAAGCCAATGCCATCGCCACGCTGGGCGCATTCGATTCCCTCGGCAATTTCTTACTGGACGACGCCACGCCGCTGCTGATCGCCGGCCCGGTGGTGGCCAACAATGTCGCGATCAGCGCCATCGGCAGCATGACCCTGGCCGGAGACATCGTGGTGCCCGGCAGCGGTGCGCCGCAAGTCTTCCTGTCGGTGTTCGGCAACGCGAATGGCGGCGCACCGGCCTTCAGCCAAACCGGAGACGTCGCGATCGGACCGAGCACGCCCAATGGCGGCACAATCGTGATCGGCTTGTTCGGCGCCGGTGGAACGATGCGCTTCAATGATCTCCAGGCCCCCGGCATGGACGTGATCACCCAGCTCGGTTCCGGCAACGCCAGCGGCACGATGACCGTGGGAGGCCTGCTGGTGGACGGCGCCGGTGGCTTCGCCACGCTGTTCGGCGCCGTTGCCGGCAATGCCACATCCTATGCCGCGCAGATCGCACAGATCACGCCGGCGGCCGATCCCGCATATCTGTTCAACAATTGCGAGATCCAAGGACCGTTCTGCGTGCAGACGGTCGTGGTGACGCTGCCGCCGCAGGTGCTCACCAGCACCTTCGCCGGGCTCGCCTCGGTGTTCGCCGGTCTGCCGCCGCCGATTCTGCCGATGCTCGATCTGTCCAGCTTCGCCCTGCCGCCGACCGATCCGGAATCATTGACCGGACCGGACGTGACACCACCCAATATCTCGGATCGGGATTACTGATGCGCGCGCGGCATCTCCTCCGGCTTGCGGTGTTGTTGCTTGCGGGCTGCACCGCCCCGCCGCCCTCGGCCTATGTCGGCGGACGCGCCAGCACCGGCGCCGGGCTGGCCCTGGGGCGCGATGCGTCGGGCGAGACGTGCAATGCCCTGCCCGGCACATCGCCCGCCACCCGCGATATTTTCTGCGGTGGTTGGAACGAACCGGCCGCCCGCGTCCGACGCGCCAAGCTTGCTTCAACAAACCTGGCGGCCGCGGTTCAGGGCAGCGCCTGGCGCATCGGTATCGCCCAGCGCTTCCGCTGCGGCCCGAGCCAGCCCACCACGCTGACCGGCGGCACGCCGGCGCTGTTGTTGCGCTGCGTGCGCCGGGTCGGCGGCTGGCCGCAGGTGGCGCTCGCGGCCGCGGCGAACGGCCGGCTTTACCTGGCGGACGGCATCGCGCCGACCCTGCCGGTGATCGAACGCGCGATCGCGGTCCTGTCCGGCGTCAGCCCGGCGGCGGCCGCATCCCTGCCGCCCTCGCGCGCCGATGCGCTCATGGTGCGGGTTCTGTCGGCGCATGCATTCGGCGCCCGCAGCGCGGCGGCCTATCAGCGGCTGATGGCGCTGGGCGCGCGGGCCAATCTGGCGCAGGATTTTGCCACCTCGGCGCGCGCCTATCGCGGTGCGCTGGTGCTGCTGCAACGCGGCCTGGGCAACGATAACCCGGCCACCGCGGACCCCGCGCTGCATCTGGCGCTGCAACTGTCCGACCAGGGCAGCTACCCCGCGGCAGCGACGCTGTTCGCCGAAGCCGCGCCGCTCGCGCCGCGCGCCGCCGATCGCACCGTGCTGCCGCGGCTGCTGCATTATCGGGGCCTCGATGCGCTGAACCAGGGCCATGACGCCGCCGCCCTGGCGCTGCTGACCCGCGCCGGCGCTGCCTATGGCGCGCTGATCCCGGCCGGCACGGGCCAAGGTGGCGCGCCGCTGGCCGATCCCACCGTGCAAACCGCGCTGATCGGGCTGGTCGAGACCTGGCGCTATCGTGCCATCGTGCTGCGCGACCAGGGCAAGCTCCCCGCCGCCTCGGCCGCCGTCGCCGAAGCGGCGGCGATCGCGCATCGCAACGGCCTGGAGGTCCCGCTGGTCACCGCCCGGCTGCACCGCACCGAAGCGGTGACCGCGGAGGCGCGCGGGTCGGTCGGCGCGGCGGAAACCACCCTGGGCAGCGCCGCCCGGGGCTTCAACACGCTGCTGCCGCAAACCCGTCCGGTGGCCGAGACGCTGCTGCTGCAAGGCGCCGCGGCGCTGCACCTGGGTGATCCGGAGCGCGCCGATCGGCTGTGCCACAAGGGCGCGCTGCTGCTGACGCGGCTGGAGGCCGGCGCGCCGGCCAGCCTGATCGCGCCCTGTCTGGCCGCCGACGCGACGCTGGCCGCGCGTGACCCCGCCCGCGCCGCGGCGCTGCGCGCACGCATGTTCGAGACCGCCGAACTCGCCCAGGACAGCGTGACCAGCCGCGAGATCGCCGAGGCCGCCGCGCGCCTGGCCACTCATGCCCGTAACCCGGCCGTGGCCGCCGCGATCCGCCGCCGCCAGCTGCTCGGCCGAAAGCTCGCGGCCCTGTTCCGTCAGCGCGACGCGCTGCACAACGGCGCGGCGACCGGCGTGGCGCCCGCAACGGCGTTGGGCGACTCGACCAAAGCGGTGGACGCCGCCATCGCCAAGACCGAGACGGACCTGGCCGATGCCGACGCCGCGCTGCAGGCCGCCGCCCCCAATTACCGCCAGCTGGTCCAGCAG
>JAKAZJ010000250.1 GCA_021826565.1 Pseudomonadota bacterium
GAACCCGCGCCAGCACCGCGACGCCGTGATACGCTTTCTGTCCCACCACCGCGGCCTGATAGCCCAGCGCGCGGAACGCATCGGCCGGAAACTGCGGCTCCTCGCATTTGATCTCCTGCAACAGCAGGATATCGGGGGCAACCCGCTCCAGCCAGGCGCTGACATGGGCCTCCCGCTGACGGATCGAGTTGACGTTCCAGGTGGCAAGCCGCATCGGCGCGAACTCCTCGGTCCCTTGGTATAGCCCGGTTTCCCCCCCTCGACAGCGGCGCCGCGCGGGGCCAGATCAGGGGCATGTCCGCTGCAATCCGCCCCGCGCCCCACCCGGTCCTGTTCATCCCGGAAAAACAGCCGGCGCGCCCGCGCACCCATCGGCTGCGCGTGGTCTCCGACTACGAACCCGCCGGCGACCAACCGCGGGCGATCGCCGAACTTGTGCGCGGTGTGGCCGCGGCCGAGCGCGACCAGGTGCTGCTCGGCGTCACCGGCTCGGGCAAAACCTTCACCATGGCCAAGGTGATCGAGGCGGTACAGAAGCCCACCCTGATCCTGGCCCCGAACAAGACCCTGGCGGCGCAGCTCTATGCCGAGATGAAAGGGTTCTTCCCCGACAACGCGGTGGAATACTTCGTATCCTACTACGATTACTACCAGCCGGAAGCCTATGTTCCGCGTACTGACACCTACATCGAAAAAGACGCCCAGATCAACGAGCAGATCGACCGCATGCGCCACGCCGCCACGCAAGCGCTGCTGGAGCGCAACGATGTGGTGATCGTGGCCTCGGTGTCCTGCATCTATGGTATCGGCTCGGTCGAATCCTACGCCCGGATGGTGGTGAAGCTGGAACAGGGCGGACGGATCGATCGCGACAAGCTGGCGCGCGGCCTGGCGGAGCTGCAATACCGCCGCAACGACGCCGCGTTCCAGCGCGGCACATTCCGGCTGCGCGGGGAGGTGGTGGACATCTTCCCCTCGCACTACGAGGACCGCGCCTGGCGCGTCTCCCTGTTCGGCGACGAGATCGAGGCGATCCACGAATTCGACCCGCTGACCGGGGAACAGACCGCCGCGCTGCCGTCCATCACGGTCTATGCCAACAGCCACTACATCACGCCCCGGCCCACCCTGGCGCAAGCGGTAGTCGATATCCGACGCGAGCTGAAATCCCGCCTGGACGAGCTTGTCGCGGGCGGCAAGCTGCTGGAAGCCGAACGCTTGCAGCAGCGCTGCACCTTCGATATCGAAATGATGGAAACCACCGGGTCGTGCAAGGGGATCGAGAACTACTCGCGCTACCTGACCGGCCGGAATCCCGGTGAGCCGCCACCCACCTTGTTCGAATATCTGCCCGAGGACGCGCTGCTGATCGTGGACGAATCCCACGTCACCGTGCCGCAGATCGGCGGCATGTATCGCGGCGACTTCAACCGTAAATCGGTGCTGGCCGAGTTCGGTTTCCGCCTGCCCTCCTGCGTCGATAACCGACCGCTGAAATTCGAGGAATGGGAGAGCTACCGCCCGCTGTCCCTGTTCGTCTCGGCTACCCCCGGCCCATGGGAGATGGAACGCACCGGGGGCAGCTTCGCCGAGCAGGTGATCCGCCCCACCGGCCTGGTGGACCCGGTCACCGAGATTCGTCCAGTGGAACGCCAGGTGGACGATCTGCTGGGCGAATGTCGCGCCGTGGCCGCGCGCGGCGGGCGGGTCCTGGTGACCACGCTGACCAAACGCATGTCCGAGGATCTGACCGAATACCTGACCGAACACGGGATCAAGGTCCGCTATCTCCATTCCGACATCGACACGCTGGAACGGATCGACATCATCCGCGATCTGCGGCTTGGCGTGGTGGACGTGCTGGTCGGCATCAACCTGCTGCGCGAGGGGCTGGACATTCCCGAATGCCAGCTGGTCGCGATCCTGGACGCCGACAAGGAAGGGTTCCTGCGGTCCGCGACCAGCCTGATCCAGACCATCGGCCGCGCCGCCCGCAACGTCGATGGCCGCGTGATCCTGTATGCCGACGTGATGACCAACAGCCTGCGCCGCGCGATCGAGGAAACCGACCGCCGCCGCCACAAGCAGACGGAGTGGAACGAACAGCACGGCATCACCCCGCAATCGATCCGCAAGCAGATCGGCAACGTGCTGGCCTCGGTGTTCGAGCAGGACTACGTGACCGTGGCGCCGGTCGCCGATGGCGGACCGGCGGAGTTCGTCGGCAAGGACCTGAAATCCGCGATCGCCGAGCTTGAGAAGCGGATGCGCGGCGCCGCCGCCGATCTGGAATTCGAGGAAGCGGCCCGGCTGCGCGACGAGATCAGGCGGCTGGAAGCGCTGGAGCTGGGGATCGCGCCGCCGCCGGCGGCCTCGGCCACCGAGCGGCGCGGCAAGGATTGGATGCCGAAGCCGCTGGGCCCGGGCGGCGGCGGATACGATCCCGACAAGCGGCGCGGCGGACCGCGCCGGCGACGCGGGCCGTAGCGCCCCCCACTCTGGCGCGCCCACTCTGGCGCCTCTGGGACGCGCGCCGCATAGTGGCGCAATGATCCCGCGCATCCCCCCCCGTACCCTCCGCGCCTGGCTGACCGACGGCGCCGAGCTGGCCCTGCTGGACGCCCGCGAAGAAGGCGAGTTCGGCGCCGCCCATCTGTTCTGGGCCGTGCCTTGCCCGTTCTCGCATCGCGAGACCCGCGCCGCGGCGCTGCTGCCGAGCCGCTCCGCGCGCATCGTCTGCGTCGATGACGGGCGCGGCGTGGCCGAGGCGCTGGCCGCGTATCTGATCGGCGCCGGCTATGCCGATGTCTCGGTCCTGGACGGCGGCACCCGGGCCTGGGAAGCGGTTGGAGGGGAGATTTTCAGCGGCGTGAACGTCCCATCCAAGGCGTTTGGCGAATGGGTGGAGCACCACTACGGCACCGAGAGCATCGATGCGTCAGAGCTGAAATCCTGGATCGACCAGGGCAAGCGCATGGTGGTCCTGGACAGCCGCACCGAAGCCGAGTTTCGCCGCATGTCCATCCCCACCGGCATCAGCGTGCCGGGCGGGGAACTTGCCTACCGCATCGCCGACCTGGCGCCGGACCCGCAGACGCTGGTGGTGGTGAACTGCGCCGGACGCACCCGCAGCATCATGGGCGCCGAGAGCCTCCGCCGCGCCGGGGTCCCGAACAAGGTCGTGGCGCTGCGCAACGGTACCATGGGCTGGGAACTGGCCGGGTTCCGCTGCGAGCATGGCCGCACCGAACGCTTCCCGCCCGGACCGCCACGCAGCGCCGCGCTGGCGGCGGAACGCGCGCGTGGCTTCGCCGACGCCAGCGGCGTGCGCGAGATCGCCCCGGCCGACGTCGCGCGCTTCGCCGCCGATGCCACCCGCAGCCTGTATCTTCTGGACGTGCGCGACCCACCCGAGTTCGCCGCCGCCCACCATCCCGCCAGCCGCAACGCGCCGGGCGGGCAGTTGGTGCAGGCCACCGATCAGTGGATCGCGGTGCGCAACGCCCGGATCGTGCTGCTGGACGATGATGGCGTGCGCGCCCGCATGGCCGCCGCCTGGCTGCGGCAGATGGGCCAGCCGGACGTGTTCGTGGTGGCCGGCGGCTTCGCGGCGTTGCCGACGCTGCCGTCCGACGTGATACCCGCGCGCCCGGACATCCCCACCCTCGACGTGCTGCATCTGGGGCAGGCGCTGGATTCCGGCACCCCCACCGTGGTGGTCGATCTGGCGCGCAGCCTGACCTATCGCGACGGGCATATCCCCGGCGCCGTCTGGGGGGTGCGGGGGCGGCTTGGTGTATTGCGCCCGATCCTGGCCGGCGCGCGGCTGGTGGTGGCCACCTCGCCCGATGGTGTGGCGGCGTGCTGGGCTTTGGCGGAACTGGCGGCGCTGGCGCCGGGGGCCGAACTTCGGGCGCTGGAAGGCGGCACCGCCGCCTGGCATACGTTCGGCCGCCCGCTGGTGAAGGACCGCACCATGCCGCCGGACGCCGCCTGCATCGATGCCAATCTGCGCCCCTACGACCGCAATTCCGGGGTGGAGGCGGCGATGCACGCGTATCTCTCATGGGAGATCGACCTGGTTCACGCCATCGTCCGCGACGGCACGGTGCGGTTCGGCGTCGCCGCTTAGCGAAGCGCTAACGCCCGCGCGGCAGGCTGGCTCATGCCCCGCTTGCTGAGCCGCGCGCTGGACCTGCTGCTGCCACCCGAATGCCTGTGCTGCACCGCGCCGGTGACCGCGCAGGGCCTGTTCTGCGCGGAGTGCTTCGCCGCCCTGACCTGGATCCTGGCGCCGGTCTGCGCCTATTGCGGTCTGGCGCTGCCGGCCGCCGGCGCGGCGGGGCCGCAGGGCATCTGCGCCACCTGCCGCACCCGGCCGCCGCGCTTCGCCGCCGCCCGCGCGGCCTGGCGCTACGATGGCGGCGCGCAGCGCCTGATTCTGCCCTTCAAGCATGCCGACCGGCCGGATCTGG
>JAKAZJ010000251.1 GCA_021826565.1 Pseudomonadota bacterium
ACGGGCTTGGCGTGACCTGCGACACCGCGCCCCCGTATTTCGACCTGAACGAGACCGCGATCGGCGATTTCCGCACCTACGCCAAGCTGTCCCCGCCGCTGCGCACCGAGTCGGACCGGTTGGCGGTGGCGGCGGCGCTGGCGGACGGGACGATCGATGCGATCGTGTCCGACCACCAGCCGCGCGATGCCGACGACAAGCGCCTGCCCTTCGCACAGGCCGCGCCCGGCGGCGCTGGGCTGGCGACGCTTTTGGGCGTGACCTTGGCGCAGGTGCACGGGTCCGGCCTGGCTTTGACGACCGCGATCGCGCTGCTGACATCGCGCCCGGCGGCGCTGCTGGGGCTGGCAGCGGGGCGGCTCGCGCGCGGGCTGCCGGCGGATCTGTGCCTGTTCCACCCGGAGCGGGCCTGGCGCGTGGAAGCCGGCGCGCTGCCGGGCAAGGCGCAGAACACGCCGTTCGACGGGCGGCCGCTGGAGGGCCGGGTGCTGGGGACCTGGAAGGCGGGGCGGCGGGTGTTCGGTTAGATCTGCGGCGCGTCCGGATGGCGCAGATGCCACAGCCGCTCATGCGCGGCGACCAGGCTTTCCATGTTGCGCCGGCGGGTGCCGTCCGGGGTCAGCGGGCGGCGGGTCAGCATCATCTCGAGCACGTGCAACAGATGCTCGGCGACCTCGAAATCGCCTTGGTCGCAGGCGTGATGGAACGCGACCAGCACCTTGTCGGACAAGCGACGGGTATAGCGCTGCGGCGCCACCTGGGTGCCCGCGGACTCGCGGAGGACTGGGTCTTCGGTCTGGCTCAAGTCATTCCCCTATCCTGGCGCCCGGTCCGATCAAGCGATCCGATCATGCGATCCGATCATTCCGGGATTCGTAACTGATTACCACCACAGACCATAAATTGCGACAACGGGCAAGCAGCGGCGCGAGTCGGATACGACGCCGGCGGGGATTTACGGGTCCCGCGCGGCTTCCGCCGCCACCGAGCCGGCCCAGGACACTAGGGCGCGCGCCCCCGAATCGGCAAGGGGAAAGCCCGCATTAATCCGCGGCCCCGGCCGCTTCCCGCATCGGGTCGGCAAAGGCTTCCTCCCACGTCCCACCGGTTGAGGCGCGGCTATATTCCGTGGACCGATTCTCGAAAAAATTCGCATGCTCCACCGCGTTCAGCATCTCGTCCAGCCATGGCAGCGGATTGCGGTCGAGGCGATACAGCGGCTGCAACCCCAACTGCGTCAGGCGGCGGTCGGCGATGTAGCGGATATAGGATTTCACCTCCGCCGCGGTCAGTCCCTCCACGGCGCCATGCCCGAACGCCAGATCGATGAAGGCGTCCTCGTGATCGACGATGGTGGCGCAGGTCACATAGAGATCGCGGCGAAACTCCTCGGTCCAGATTTCCGGATTTTCGCCCACGAAGGTGCGGAACAGGCGGATGATCGAGTTGCAGTGCAGGGTCTCATCGCGCACCGACCAGGAGATGATCTGGCCCATCCCCTTCATCTTCCCGAAGCGCGGGAAATTGAGCAGGATCGCGAACGAGGCGAACAGCTGCAGCCCCTCGGTGAACGCCCCGAACGCGGCCAGGGTGCGCGCGATCTCGGTGCGGTTGCCGACCGAGAAACCCTGCATGAAATCGTATTTGTCCTTCATCTCCTTGTAGCGCAGGAACGCCTGATACTCGATCTCGGGCATGCCGATCGTGTCGAGCAGGTAGGAATAGGCGGCGATATGGATCGTCTCGGTGTTGGAGAACGCCGACAGCATCATCAGCACTTCGGTCGGTTTGAACACCTGACTGTAGTGCTTCATGTAGCAATTGTTCACTTCCACGTCGGCCTGCGTGAAGAAGCGGAAAATCTGCGTCAGCAGGTTGCGCTCGGCCCCGGTCAGGTTGCGGTGCCAGTCCTTCACGTCATCGGCGAGCGGAACTTCCTCGGGCAGCCAATGGATGCGCTGCTGGATCAGCCAGGCTTCATGCGCCCACGGGTAGCGGAACGGCTTATAGACCGGGTTTTCGGTCAGCAGGTCGAAGCTGACCTTGATCTCGTCCTGGGTGGCGATGGCGGTCATCGGCGCGGCCTGTTGCGATTCGGCCTCCATCATAGCACCGCCCGCCCGCCGCCGCGGCCCGTCAGTCCGTCCGCACCCATAATTCCTTCGGCCCGTTGAACGGCGGCGCGACCTTGTGTTCCACCGGCCGGTCCGGGTCCAGCCGCAGCCGGGGGAAGCGGGCCAGCAGCAGCGGGATCGCCACCTGCGCCTCGGCGCGGGCCAGCGGCGCGCCCAGGCAGTAATGCGCCCCGCCGCCGAACGCCGAATGGGTGGTGTCGGCCCGCTCGATATCGAACCGCTCCGGGTCGGCGTGCACCGCCGGGTCGTGCCCGGCGCCGAGGATCACGAAATCGATCGTCTGCCCCGCCTCCACCGTCACCCCGCCGATCTCGCGCGCGGTCGGGGCGATGCGCAGGGTGGAGATCACCGGCGGGTCGTAGCGCAGCACTTCCTCGATGGCGTTGCGCGCAAGCTCGGGCCGCGCCCGCAGCTTGGCCGCCTGCTCGGGATGGCGCAACAGCGACAGCGCCGCGTTGCCGAGCAGGTCGGTGGTGGTGACGTTGCCGGCCGCCAGCAACAGATTGGCGGTATTGACGATCTCCTGCTCGGTCAGCACCTCATTGTTTTCCTCGGCCGCGACCAGCGCGCTGATCAGGTCGGTGCCGCGCTGCGCGCGCCGCTCGGCGATGATGCGGCGGAAGAAACGGCCGAGATTCTCCCGGCTCCAGAGCAGCCCGGCATTCTGTTCGGGCGTGCGGCGCGGGTTCAGGCACATCACCAGCGCGTCCGACCAGCGCTTGAAATCCTTCTGCTCGGACGGATCGACGCCGAGCAGCTCGGCGATCACGATGGTCGGCAGCGGGCCGGCGAATGCCTCGATCAGGTCGAAGCTGGGCTGCCCGTCCAGCGCGTCCAGCAGCTCCCCGGCGACGGCGGCGATCCGCGGCCGCATCGCTTCCACCGCGCGCAGGTTGAAGGCCTGCGCGACCAGGCTGCGCATCCGCTTATGCTCGGGATCGTCGGTGTTGAGCAGCATCGGCTCGTAGGTTTCGTCCACCACCTGCGCCATGCGCACGAACGAGCCGGGGCGGGATTTGCGCGGGTCCGCGGCCAGCGAGCGATCGGCCAGCACCGCCTCGATATCGGCGCGGCGGGTCAGCACGACGCGATCGAACTGGCGGTCGCGATGCACCGGCTCCTGCTCGCGCAGGCGGTTGAGGACGCGGTAGGGACAATCCCGGAATTCCGGGTTGAACGGGGTCAGTTGGATCCCGGTCGGGCATGCGTCGGGATCCGGCGGCGATTCCTGCTGGTCCAAGGGGCCCCCGCGCTTGCTTGGTGATACGCCAGGACTGTTGCATGTGGCCTGGGGCGGTGCAAGCCGCGCGCGCGCCGGAGGCGGCTTGAATAATCCGGCCCGAAGCGTAACTCTGACCTCCATGAGCGCCCCCATCCTGGACCCGTTCGGCCGCGCGATCACCTATCTGCGCGTCTCGGTCACCGACCGCTGCGACCTGCGCTGCGTCTATTGCATGGCCGAGGACATGCAGTTCCTCCCCAAAAAGGATCTGCTGACCCTGGAGGAGCTGGAGCGCCTTGGGGTTGCGTTCATGCGCCTTGGCACCCGCAAGATCCGCCTGACCGGCGGGGAGCCGCTGGTGCGGCGCGACGTGATGCGGCTGGTCGAGCGGCTCGGCACCCGCCTCGGCCGCCCCGACGGGCTGGACGAGCTGACGCTGACCACCAACGGCACCCAGCTGGCCCGCTTCGCGGACGGGCTGGCGCGGGCCGGGATGCGGCGGATCAACGTGTCGCTGGACACGCTGGACCCGGCGAAATTCACCCGGCTGACCCGGCTGGGAAAGATCGGCCCGACGCTGGAAGGCATCGCCGCCGCCAAGGCAGCCGGGCTGGCCGTGAAGATCAACGCGGTCGCGATGAAGGACGTGAACGAAGACGAATTCGACGACCTGATCGCCTGGTGCGGCGCGGAGGGGTTCGATCTGTGTCTGATCGAGACCATGCCGATGGGCGAGATCGACGAGGACCGCACCGCGCAATACCTGCCGCTATCGGTGGTGCGCGCGCGGCTGCGCCGGCGCTGGACGCTGGACGAGACCGATTATCGCACCGGCGGCCCGGCCCGCTACATGACGGTGCGTGAGACCGGGCGGCGGATCGGGTTCATCACGCCGATGACGCATAATTTCTGCGAAAGCTGCAACCGGGTGCGGCTGACCTGCACCGGCACGCTGTATATGTGCCTGGGCCAGGACGATCAGGCGGATCTGCGCGCGGTGCTGCGGGCGGGCGCGGATGAGGCGGCGCTGGACGCGGCGATCCGGGCGGCGATCGCGCGCAAGCCGAAAGGGCATGATTTCGTGATCGACCGGCGGCAT
>JAKAZJ010000252.1 GCA_021826565.1 Pseudomonadota bacterium
GTCCTCGGTCAGCTGCGAGCGATCGACGATCACGCGCACATCCACCCCGCGGCGATGCGCGGCGATCAGCGCGGCGACGATGGGACGCGCCGTCAGCGCGTAGATCTGCACGCGGATGCGCGCGCGGGCGGCGGCGATGGAACCGACCACCGTCGCGGTCGGGTCGCACCCGCCTGGCTGGGGCGGGGAGAAGCAGACCGTGATCGGTGGCGGCGCGGCGCGCGCGGCGGGCAGCGCCCATCCGCCCAGCACCGCCGCGCACGCCGCCAGCCCGCACCCGAAACGGAACAGCGCGCGGAAAGACGGAACCGGGTTCGGCATCGCACCCTGCTGCCTGTGAGATCGCGCAGGCTAGCCCGGAACCGAGCCGACACACCATGCTCGCAACGGTCGCCGGACGCCGTCCGCGTTGCGCCGGGCCGGCGGGGGCGATAAGTCCGGCGCAGCATGGCGCCGCGACAATCGGAGATGGCTTTTGCCCGGCTGGGCAAGCGCGGGGAACCGCCGCGGCGGCGGCTGGGGCCGGCGGCGGCCTCCGTGTTGCTGCACGCGCTGGTGTTGGTCGGGTTGATTCTGGCGGCCCGGCAGCGCCTGTCGGCGCCACCGCGCTGGTTGCCGCCGCCCTCGGTCAAGATGCTGTTTCAAGGCGGGGGCGGCGCGAAACCCGCGGTGCCGAACAAGGCCCCGCGGGAGGCGAACCGCCCTGCCTCGCCGCCGCCGCTGCCAGTCTCGCCGTCACAAACGGCCCCGCGCGCGCCCTCGCCGCCGGCACCGCGGCCAGCCCGCGCGCCCCCTGCCCCCGCGTCCCCACCCTCCGCAACGCCACGCCTCGCCGCACGGCTGCCGCTACCGCCGCCGCGTCCCCTGCCTCCGACACAAGCGCGCGCCCGGCCGGCGCCGGCACGATTCCCGGCGCCTACCGCATTCTCGTTGCACGCGGCGCCCGCGCGTACCGCCCCCGCACACCGGCCCGGCCGCACCATCGATCTTTCCTTCGCCCCCCATGGCGGCGGCGCCGAACAACTGGCGCTGGCCGGCATCCTGGATCACGACGGCGTCGGGCCGGACTGGTCCAACGCCTTCTCCGCCTGGCTCGCCCGCCACACCTACTACCCGCACGATGCCGGCATCCTGGGCGAGCACGGGGACGTAGTGGTCAGTTTCATCGTATCCCGCGACGGCCGCGTGAGCGGGCTGCGGCTGCGGACCAGTTCGGGTCATCCGATCCTGGACATGGCGACGCTGGGCATGTTTCGCGACGCCAAACTTCCGCCGCTGCCGCCGCAGGACGGGGACCGGCTGCCGATCCACTTCACGATGCACTACGTGATTCACATTATCCGGCAGTAACGGGCGGCACCAAGACGTCCCACATTGCGGACTGTTTTACCGATTGACGGTATGGCGCTCTGGTGCCAAGGTCCCGCCGCCGCCAATCCCGGAGAACCGAACCATGAACGTCATCCACCAGCCCGCCCCGCGGACGCACGCCCCGCAGCACCGCCCGGCGCTGCGCGGGATCCTGCCACCGGTCGCCATGCCCTTCGACGACGCCGGCCACATCGTCGCCGGCGCGATCGCCGAGCAGCTTGACCTGATGATCGATCGGGGCGTCCGCGGCGTGGTGGTGGGCGGCAGCACCGGGGAAGGCCACACGCTGGACCGCGAGGAATTCGCCGCCGCCATGGAAGCGGCGCACAAGGCGGTGCGCGGGCGGGTGCCGCTGCTCGCCGGGCTGATCGTGAACAGCACGCAGGAAGCGATCGCGCGGATCCGCCTGCTCGACGGAATGGACATCGCCGCGTTGCAGATCACGCCGGTGCATTATCTGTTCAAGCCCGACGCCGATCACACGGTGGAACATTTCCGCGCGATCCACGCAGCCGCCGGACTCCCGATCCTGATCTACAACGTGATCCCGTGGAACTATCTGCCGGTCGATCTGATGCTGCGGATCATGCGCGAGGTGCCGGGCGTGATCGGCATGAAGCAGAGTTCGGGGGACCTGAAATCGGTCTCCGACCTGGTCGCTGCGGTGACGCCGGGCAATTTGGTGTTCACCGGGGTCGACGCGCTGCTGTACCCGGCTTTCGCGTTGGGCGTGGACGGAGCGATCAGCGCGCTGACGACAGCGGTACCCGGGGTATGCGTGCGGCTATGGGATGCGGTGGCGGCGGGCGATCACAAGACCGCGCTTGATCTGCACCGCCGGCTGGGCGTGCTGTGGAATGCGATGAGCCACGACAATCTGCCGGCCTGCGTGAAATACGCGCAGCACCGCCAGGGGCTGGGGATGTATCAGCCGCGCGCGCCGATGATGCGCGTCACCGCGGGCCAGCGCGCGGCGATCGACGCGGCGCTGGCCGCATTGCCGATCTGACCCATCCGAAAACCACTAGCGAACGCCAATGGGTTCCCGGAACCCAAGACAGGTCGAGATCGCGCCGGCATGGTGGATCACGATTTTCGACAGACCCTCCATTGCATCCGCCGCCATCCGCCAGGCCGGCGCGCTCACGCTGATCGCGGCGAACACGCGCCCGTTCTGGTCACGGATCGGCGCGCCGACGCAGCGCAGGCCGGGCTGGTGCTCGGCCTCATCGGTGGCGTAGCCACGCGCGCGGATCTCGGCCAGCGTGGCGCGCAGACGGTCCGGATCGGTGATGGTCTGCTCGGTGAAGCGGGGAAGGCCGGCGGCGATCACCCGATCGACCACCGCGGCGTCCTGAAACGCCAGGATCGCCTTGCCGACGCTGGTGCAATGCACCGGCGCCGATTCGATCAGGGCCGCCCCGCCCGGCTCGCCGATCGGGTCGGTGCGATGGATCACGACCGCCCGCTGCCCATCGAACACGGCCAGATGCACGCCCTGGCCGCTCAGCCGGGTCAGCGCATCGACGAACGGCCGCGCTTCCCGGTGCAATTCCAGATTCGCCAGCACGGTGCTGCCGAGTTCGAACAGCTTGAGGCCCAGGCGGTAGCGTTCGCCCTCGCGGTCCTGATCCAGCAGCCCGACCGCGCGCATCGAGGCGATCAGCCGGTGCGTGGTGCTTTTGGGGAAGCCGCAGCGCCGGCAGATTTCGCCCAGCGAAAGCGCGCGATCGGTGGTGGAGAACGCATCGAGGATACGGACCACCTTGACCAGGGATTTCAGCGTGTCGTCGCCGCGCGGCGGGCGGGAGGCGGGGTCGCTGTCCACAGGGCCCCTATCCGCCCAGTGCCGCCCGCACCGCGGCCAGTGCCGCGTCCGCCTGCGCCGCGTCCGGCCCGCCGGCCTGCGCCAGGTCCGGCCGACCGCCGCCGCCCTTGCCGCCCACCGCCGCGCTGGCCGCGCGCACCAGGTCCACGGCGCTGAACCGCCCAATCAGGTCCGGCGCCACGGCGACCACGATGCTGGCCTTGCCCTCGGCCGTGGAAACCAGCGCGACCACGCCGGCACCGGTCTGCTTGCCGATCGTCTCGGCCAGGCCCTTGAGTTCACGCGGCGGGATTTCGCCCAGGTTGCGGGCAGCCAGGGTCACGCCACCGATTTCCTCGGTAGTGGCGCCGCCGGTCCCGCCGGTGGCCAGTTTCTTCTGCAACTCCGCCGCCTGGCGTTCCAGCTTGCGGCGATCTTCCTGCAACGCGGCGATGCGTTCGGGCAGTTCTGCGGGATTGGCGCGCAGGCTGACGGCGGCTTCCCTGAGCAGCCGGGATTCGCCCGCCGCCAGCGCCTCGGCCGCTTCACCTGCCACCGCTTCGATCCGGCGCACCCCGGCGCTGACAGGGGATTCCGAAACGATACGGAAATAGCCGATATCGCCGGTGCGGCGGACATGGGTGCCGCCGCATAGCTCGATCGAGAAGGCAAGCCGGTTGTCCGCGCCCGCGCCCATCGAGACCACGCGGACCTCGTCGGGGTATTTCTCCCCGAACAGCGCCATCGCGCCGAGTTCCACCGCCGCCGCCGGCGTCATCAACCGGGTGACCACTTCGGTGTTCTCGCGGACGCGCGCATTGACCTCCGTCTCCACCGCCGCCAACTCGGCTTCGGTGATCGGGCGCGGCTGGGAGATATCGAAGCGCAGCCGCTCCGGCGCATTCAGGCTGCCCTTCTGCGCCACATGTGTGCCGAGGGTGCGCCGCAACGCCTCATGCAGCAGGTGGGTGGCGGAATGATGCGCGCGGATCGCGGCGCGGCGGCTGTGATCCACCTCCGCGCGCACGGCAGCGCCCTTGCGCGCGGTGCCGGCGACCACGCGGCCGAGATGGACGATCACATCGCCCAGCTTGCGTTGCGTGTCCGTTACCTCGATGCGCAGCCCATCGGCGCCGAGGATCGCGCCGGTATCGCCTACCTGGCCGCCGGACTCGCCGTAGAACGGGGTCTGGTTCAGCACCACCGCCACCTCCGCCCCTGCGCCGGCGTGATCGGCCGGGGCGCCGGCCGTCACCAGGGCGCGAATTT
>JAKAZJ010000253.1 GCA_021826565.1 Pseudomonadota bacterium
CGATCCCGCACGCCACGATCCATACCCCGGCTGCCGGGCATATCGGCATGGTCGCCGGCGCGACCGCGGAACGCGCGCTGTGGGCGCCGTTGGCCGGCTGGATCGCGGGATTGCCGCGCTAGCCGCCTATCGAGCGGAGTTCGCCTGAACGAACGAGCGGCGGGACCAGTCCGGCTGGCCCCGCCGCGGGTCGTCAGAGCAGCTTGGCCCCCTTGCCGATGGCGATCCAGACCCCGATCAGGAACGGCACGCCGACCAGCATCCAGGCCACCGCTCCGGTCAGCCCCATCGGACCGCGCGCGGCGGTAGAGGTAGCGGCGGCGGTACGGTCCTCGCGTTGCAGGCTGCGTTCCTTCGCCAGGGTCTCATCGTCCATGAAATGCCGGTCGGCGACCGGGTGGACCAACGCGTTGCAGATCAAGCCGGCCAGCAGCAGACCGGCCATGATGTAGAGGGTCAGGCTGTATACCTGCGCGTGCGGCACACCGGCGTTGATCTCGCGCTGGCGCAGGCTGGCGATCAGCATCGGCCCGGCGATGCCGGCGACCGACCAGGCGGTAAGCAGTCGGCCATGGATGGCGCCCACCATCTGGGTGCCGAACACGTCGGCCAGATACGCGGGCACGGTAGCGAATCCGCCGCCATACATCGACAGGATGATGCAGACGCTGAGCACGAACAGCCCGGGAATGCCGAGATCACCCCAGCGCGGCAGCGCCACGTACAGCGCGATGCCCAGCACGAAGAAGATATAATACGTCACCTTGCGGCCGATCTTGTCCGACAGCGAGGCCCAGAACAGCCGGCCCAGGCTGTTGAACAGGCTGATGAGCCCCACCAGACCGGCCGCGGTGCCGACGATGGCGGCATGCAGCGCCGCCGGCGACAGCCCGGCCCCGCCGCCGATCAGCTTGGCCCCGAAGACGTCGGTCAGCATCGGGCTGGCCATCGAGAGCACCCCGATTCCGGCGGTGACGTTGAGGCAGAGCACGCCCCAGATCAGCCAGAATTGCGGGGTGCGGATGGCGCGCTCCAGATGCACATGGCGGCTGGTCATCATCGCCCGTTCGCGGTCGGCGACGGTCGGCACGTAGCCCTCGGGCAGCCAGCCGGGCGGGGCGACCCGGAAGCCCAGCGCGCCCGCCGACATGAAGATGAAATAGAGCACCCCCATCACGATCAGTGTCGGCGCTACGCCGGCGATACCGTTGTGAGCGAAATGCCCCATCAGTGCGACCGCGGCCGGGGCGCCGATCATCGCGCCCCCGCCATAGCCCATGATCGCGAATCCGGTGGCGAGACCACGCCGGTCGGGGAACCATTTGATGAGGGTCGAGACCGGGGTGATATAGCCCAGCCCTTGGCCGATGCCGCCCAGCACCCCGGCGCCCAAATAGACCAGCCAGAGCTGGTGGATCGATACGCCGATGCCACCCACCACCATGCCGCCACCCCAGCACAGCGCTGCGATCAGCCCGGCGCGGCGGGGCCCGGCATGTTCCAGCCAGCCGCCGAAGATCGCCGCCGAGATACCAAGCATGGCGATGAAGGTCTCGAAGATGTGGGTGACTTCAGGGACCGTCCAGTTGCATCGGGTGGTGGTGAGGGCGGCGATGAAGCCCTGGCCCTTGCAGGCGGCCGGTGCGGCGGCGACCAGATGCGTCATCGGCAGCCAAAACACTGAGAATCCGTAAGCCATGCCGATACTGAGATGAATCGCTAACGCCGCCGGCGGCACCAGCCAACGATTGAAATTCGATCCCGCGACGATATGGTCGCGATCGAGAAATCCGGGTTGGGCGGCAGCGCTGCTGCTCATTGGTTGGTCCCCCCTGTTGATTTGATGCAGTGCGATATTCCACTTTGCATCTCGTGACGCTTTGATAATACCTCCGCGGCGCGCTGTCCAGCGCCCGGTCTTGTCTGTGGGCGGAGAAACGGGCAAGCATCGGCGTGGCGACGGGACGAGGGCCTGCCCCGCCGCACAACGACAGAGGGGAAGATATGTCCAGTACCAGTGGCGCCCTGCCGGCGGGCGAATCCGCCCGCATCGCCGAAATCGCCGCGCGCATGGATCGCCTGCCGCCGTCATGGCATGTGTGGCGGATGGTGATCCTGCTTTCGCTCGGCGGCGTGTTCGAGTTCTACGACCTGTTCTTCACGGGTTATGTCGCGCCGGGGATGGTGAAGTCGGGGTTGTTCTCGCCCGCCTCGCTGGGGCCGCTGGCGGCACTGCATGCGATCGCCGTCGCCGGATTCGGTGTGTTCGTGTTCGCCACGTTTTCGGGCCTCTGGGTGGGCGCACTGATCGTCAGCCAGATCGCCGACCGCATGGGCCGGCGCAAGATCTTCGTCGGCGCGCTGCTGTGGTACATGGTCTGCTCGGCAATCATGGCGTTCGCACAGACCGGATTTTCATTGAATGTGTGGCGCTTTGTCGCCGGCATCGGGCTGGGCGTGGAACTGGTCACGATCGACGCCTATATCGCCGAGCTGATCCCCAAGGCCGAACGCGGCCGGGCGTTCTCCATCAACCAGACCATCACCTACTCCACCGTGCCGGTGATCGCATTCCTGGCCTGGAAGCTGGTGCCCATTTCTCCGCTCGGCCTCGATGGCTGGCGCTGGGTGGTGCTGATCGGTTCGGTCGGGGCGCTGGTGGTGTGGTTCCTCCAGCTCGGCCTGCCGGAAAGCCCGCGCTGGTTGGTCAAGCACGGACGCTACACCGAGGCCAACACGATTGTCGCCGACATCGAAGCCGCGGTGGCGGCCGAGAAAGGCCCGCTGCCCGCCCCGGTGCCGGAACCCGGCGAGGCCGAGGGGCTGGGGTCGCTCTCGGAAGCCTTCCGTGCGCCGTACCTGAGCCGGACCATCACGCTTTCGGTGTTCAACTTTGCGCAGACCATCGGCTTCTACGGCTTTGCCGCCTGGGTGCCGACGCTGCTGATCCATCGCGGCATCCATGTCACGGCGTCGCTTGAGTATGCGTTCATCATCGCGCTGGCTAACCCGTTCGGGCCGCTGCTCGGGACGTTGTTCTCCGACAAGATCGAACGCAAATGGCAGATCGTGGGCGGCGCGCTCGGAATGCTGGTGTTCATGAGCATCTTCTCGGTGTTATCGGTGCCGTCGTATCTCATCGCAACGGGCGTGCTGTGGACTCTATGCGCCAACGTCATGTCCTACTCGTTCCACAACTACCAGGCGGAGCTGTTCCCCACCCGCTTCCGCGCCCGCGCAATCGGCTTCGTCTATTCCTGGAGCCGGATCTCCGCGGCCTTTGCCGGGCTGATGATCGGCTATCTGCTGGCCAACGGCGGAGTGCCCGCGGTGGCGGTGTTCATCGGCATCGCCATGCTGGTGGTGATCGGCTCGATCGGCATCTTCGGCCCCAAGACCCGCGGACTGGCGCTGGAGGAGATCAACCGCTGATTATTCGGCCGGCCCACCGCCCGGTTGGGCGCGGTGGGCCGGTATGAATGCCGGAGCATGGCAGCATCCCCCCGGCCGCGATTCCCGGTTCGTCCGGCCCGCCCTAAAATCGGGCTGACCAAGCCGCCCCAGGGAGAATTCGATGGAGCAGACCGACGCCGACCCACACGCCGAAATCCGCGAGGAAGTGCGCAAGCTCTGCGCCCGCTTCCCCGGCGAGTACTGGCGCAAGCTCGATGCAGTCCGCGGCTACCCCACCGAATTCGTCACCGCCCTGACCGAGGCAGGCTATCTCGCGGCCCTGATCCCGGAGGAATACGGCGGCGCCGGCCTGCCCTTGTCCGCCGCCGCCGCGATCCTGGAAACCATCCAGGCCGAGGGCTGCAACGGCGCGGCCTGCCACGCCCAGATGTACATCATGGGCACCATCCTGCGGCACGGATCGGACGCGCAAAAGCGAGCGTATCTGCCGAAGATCGCCACCGGCGAACTGCGCTTGCAGGCGTTCGGCGTGACCGAACCCACGTCGGGCACCGACACTACCGCCCTGCGCACCTTCGCCCGCCGCGAGGGCGATCATTACGTGGTCAACGGGCAGAAGGTGTGGACCTCGCGCGCCGAACATTCCGACCTGATGCTGCTGCTGGCGCGCACCACGCCGCGCGAACAGGCGACGTCGCGCACCCACGGGCTGTCCACATTCATCGTCGATATGCGCGCGGCGGTCGGGCACGGCATGACGATCCGGCCGATCCGCAGCATGATGAACCACAATTCTACCGAGATCTTCTTCGACAACATGGAGGTCCCGGCCGACAATCTGGTGGGCGAGGAAGGCAAGGGCTTCCGCTACATCCTTGACGGGATGAACGCCGAACGCCTGCTGATCGCAGCCGAGTGCATCGGCGATGCCAAATGGTTCACCGCCAGATCGGTCGCCTACGCCAAGGACCGGCGCGTGTTCAACCGCGCGATCGGGCAGAACCAGGGCATCCAGTTCCCGATCGCGCGCG
>JAKAZJ010000254.1 GCA_021826565.1 Pseudomonadota bacterium
CCGGCGGCTCCGCGGCCGCCGCCGGCACCGCCTTCGCGCGCGCCCGTGGGCGCGGTCCATGCGGCATCGCTGCCGCCGCCGGCAGCCCCGGTTCCGGCGGCGCCAGCTCCCGCCGCCTCGGCTGCACCGGCCGCTGCTCCTGCCGCCTCAGCTCCCGCCGCGCTGCCCGTGATTCCGGCGGCCCCGCCGCCGGCACCGCGTCTGGCCGCCACGGCCCCGGTCGCGCCAGCGGCGCGCGGCACACGCGGCGGCGCTCCGCCGTCGCCGCCTGCTGAAGCCGCGACGACCGATCAGGTTGCGGTGGCGTTCGGCTCCGACGGCACCACCCTGACCCCCGCGGGGCAGGCAGCTTTGCATGCCCTGGCGGCGCGGCGCGGCACCAGCCGCATTATCGCGATCGGTCGTGGCGCGGCACGCTCGGCCGATCCTTCGGCCCAGCTCGTGGCAACCCGGCTGGGGCTGGCCCGCGCCCGCGCCATCGCCGCGGCGCTGGTCGCGGATGGGGTGCCGGCCGCCGCGATCATGATCCGAGCCGACGCGTCCGGCACGGGCGGGGCGGCCGGGCTGCAATAGAGCGCTCCGTCGCGACGGGCGCGATCGCCCGCGGGCCGGCGTTCCCGAACGCGGTGGGTCGGCCGACCCACCGCGCGGCGCAATCGCGCTACTCCGCCGCGTCCCGCGGCAGCCCCAGCAACTGGTGCAGCACGTACTCGGTATGCGCGCCCACGGCCGGGCCGGGCCAGGAAACCACCGCCTCCGGCGCTTCCCCGTCGAAGCGGATCGCGGGGCCGGGGTGCAGGGTGGGGCCGATCAGCGGGTCCGTCACTTCCAGCACCGCCCCGCGGGCGCGAAAATGCGGGTCGGCGGCACAGTCGGCGATGTCATACAGACGCGAGCACGGCACCTCGGCCGCCTCCAGTGCCGCCTCGGCCGTGGCGGCCGGCAAGGTGCGGGTCCAGGCGGCGATCGCTGCGTCCAGCGCGGCGCGGTTCGCGCAGCGGAGCGCGTTGGTGGCATAGATGGGGTTGCGCGCCAGCTCCGGCCGGGCGATCGCGGCGCATAACCGGGCAAAGATCAGGTCCGAGTTCCCCGCGATCGCCAGCCACTTGCCGTCCGCGCAGGGATAGGTGTTGGTCGGCGCCGCAGTCGGGATCGCCGCCCCGGCGGGCTGGCGGATGCGGCCGTCCAGCGCGTATTCCGGCAGCATCCCTTCCGTCAGGCTGAACACGCTGTCCACCAGGTTGACATCGATCACCCTACCGCGCCCCCCGGGCAGCTTGGCCTCGCCCGCGGCGTCGCGCTGCCACAAAGCGGCCAGCAACCCGATCGCGGCATACATCCCGGCCAGATCGTCGCTGATCGAAATCCCGCACCGCGGCGGCGGCAGGTCCGAGGACCCGGCGGGATGCGCGGTCAGGTGGCGCAGCCCGCCCATCGCTTCGCCGATCGCGCCGAACGCGGGCTTGTCGCGATACGGCCCGTCCTGGCCGTAGCCGGAAATGCGCGCGATCACCAAGCGCGGGTTCACCCCATGCAGCACGTCCGGCCCCAGGCCGAGGCGTTCCATCTGGCCGGCGCGCAGATTTTCCACCAGCACATCGGCGCGGGCGGCCAGACGCAGGGCCACGTCGCGCCTGCGCTTCAGGTCCAGCTCCACCGAAAGCTTGTTGCGGCCATGCACGCTGAACCAGACCGAGTGGCCGTCTTTCGCCGCGCCCCAGCCGCGGAACGGATCCCCGCCGGGGGGTTCCACCTTGATCACCTCGGCGCCGAGATCGGCCAGGATCCGGGTGCAGAAAGGCGCGGCGATATAGTGGCCGAGCTCAAGCACCTTCAGCCCGGAAAGCGGACCCGAGCGCGCGAAGTTTTTTTCCATTGCCGCGTTCCCTCAATCTTTTCGTAACTACCTGGGGGGTAGAACCACATCACGGAGCTGGTTCGACGTGCCGGCTTCCTGTTTCCTCCCCGAATGGCGCGCAGGTCGCGCCCAACTCAGGGCGGCGCGCCCCCCGCGCCGCCCTGGTTTTTTTATGCCGGCCTCAGCCGCGCAGGATGGTGCGGCCGGCGTAGCGCGCGGCCGGACCCAGTTCGGCCTCGATCCGCATCAGCTGGTTGTATTTCGCGGTGCGGTCACTGCGCGCCAGGCTGCCGGTCTTGATCTGTCCGCAATTCGTGGCCACCGCCAGATCGGCGATGGTGGTGTCCTCGGTTTCGCCCGAGCGATGGCTCATGACCGCGCGGTAGCCGGCGCGATGTGCCAGCTCCACCGTTTCCAGCGTTTCCGACAGCGTGCCGATCTGGTTGACCTTGACCAGGATTGCGTTCGCCACGCCGGCGGCGATGCCGCGACGCAAGCGTTCCGGATTCGTGACGAAATTATCATCGCCGACCAGCTGGAGCTTGCCCCCCAGCACGGAGGTCAGATGCGCCCATCCGTCCCAGTCATCTTCGGCGCATCCGTCTTCAATCGAAACGATTGGGTAGCGTGCCGCCAGGTCGGCCAGGTAGTCGGTCATGCCGGCGGCATCCAAGGTCTTGCCCTCGCCATCCATGCGATAGGCGCCGTCGCGGTAGAACTCCGACGCAGCGCAATCGAGTGCGAAGGTCACGTCTTCGCCGGGCCGATAGCCCGCGCGCTCAGCGGCACGGGCGATGAACGCCAGCGCCGCGTCGGCGGATTTCAGGTTCGGCGCGAAGCCGCCCTCATCGCCGACATTGGTGCCGTGGCCGGCGTCATGCAGCCCCTGGCGCAGCGCATGGAAGATCTCGGACCCCATCCGCACGGCGTCCGCGAAGGTGCCGGCGCCCACCGGCTGGATCATGAATTCCTGGATGTCGATCGGGTTGTCGGCGTGGCGCCCGCCATTGATGATGTTCATCATCGGCACCGGCAGCGTGCGCGCATAGGCGCCGCCGACATAGCGATACAACGGCTGGCCGGCTTCCAGCGCCGCGGCCTTGGCGCAGGCGAGCGAGACGCCCAGGATCGCGTTGGCACCAAGGCGGGATTTGTTGGGTGTGCCGTCCAGATCGATCAGGATTTCGTCGATTCGCACCTGCTCGGACGGGTCCATGCCGCCGACGGCGTCGAAAATCTCGCCTTCCACGTTGGCGACGGCCTGGGTGACGCCCTTGCCGCCGTAGCGGGATTTGTCGCCGTCGCGCAGCTCCACCGCCTCATGCGCGCCGGTGGAGGCGCCGGACGGGATTGCGGCGCGACCCAGCGCGCCACTGTCCAGCGTCACGTCCACCTCGATCGTGGGGTTGCCGCGGCTGTCGAGGATTTCGCGGGCGGTGATATCGGCGATGGCGCTCATGGCGGTGGCTCCGTTGCGGCGAACGGGCGGTGCCTACCATGCGGGGGGCGGCGGTGCCACCGCCAGGGGATGACGTCCCGGGCATGGCCCCAAGCGGAGGACAAAAAAATGGCGGGGCTTGTGGCCCCGCCAAGTTTAGGGAGGAAACGTCCAAGAAAGCAGCCAGCGCGGCCGAAGCCGCATTGCTGCGATGCACAATCTAGGCGGAGGGGACGGTCGGCGCAAGCATTATTTTGCATTGCAGCATTGCACAGCGCCGGGGTAGGGATTTGTTAAGCAATTCCCCGTAAGTCACAGAGGATGCGCGGATTTCTGCCGTTTTTTGGACTTCTGGCCATGGCCCCCACCGCGGCGCTGGCCGAGCTGGGCGCGCCTCCGGGGGAGATCATGGCGCGGGTTCCGGCGGGCCGGGTGCCCGCCGGGCCGTTCTGGCAGGAGCCCATGTCGCCGGGCCTGGTCCCCGATGCGGCACGGCGCGCGCCGGCTGCGGCGGCCGATGCCGCACCGGCCCTGGCTTGCCGCGCCGCGATCGCGCGCGCTGAGCGCGCCCAGGCCCTTCCGCATGGTTTGCTGCAAGCGATCGCCGTGGTGGAAACGGGGCGGCGGGTGCGGGGCCAGGCCCGGGCGCAGCCCTGGCCTTGGAGCGTGGATTTTGATGGGCGCGGGGCGTTTTTCGCGTCCCCTGCGGCGGCGATCCAGGCGGTGCAGGCGGCGCGCGGGCGCGGGATGCGCTCGATCGACGTTGGCTGCTTGCAGGTCAATCTGCTGCACCATCCGCACGCATTCGCATCCCTGGAGCAGGCGTTCGATCCCGCGGCCAACGCGGCCTATGCGGCGCGGTTCCTGCGCGCGCTGTACGGGCAGACGCATGATTGGGGCCAAGCGGCGGCAGCGTATCATTCGCAGACGCCGGCTCTGGCGGGGCCATACCGGGCGCGCGTGATGCAGGCCTGGGCGGGGCTGGGCGGACCGGCGGACCAAATCACGCCGACGCCGGTTGCGGCGAGCAGTCCGTTCGCCCCGCTGACGCCGCTGGCGTTGACAGCCCCGCTGCTGCCGGGGGGATACCGGATTTTGCGCGCCGCGCCGACGGGTGGGGTGGCGCCGCCGGGGCGCGGGCTGGCGGC
>JAKAZJ010000255.1 GCA_021826565.1 Pseudomonadota bacterium
GGGGATGGCGCTGATCCCGGCGCTGGCGGCGCTGGGCGGGCGGGCGGCGCGCCTCGCGCCCGCCCCGGTGGACGCGGCGCTGCTGGCGCCGGCCGGCGAGGCGCCGCGGGTGATCCTGGCCGGCTTTGGGCGGATGGGGCGGATGGTGGGCCGGTTGCTGGACCGGCACGGCGTCGCCTGGCTGGCGTTGGAGTATGATGTCGAAACGGTCGTGCGCGCGCGGCGCGAGCAATGTCCGGTCTATTACGGCGATGCGTCGCAGGTGGCGCTGCTGCGCGGCGTGGGTGTCGGCACCGCGGCGGCCCTGGTCGTGACCATGGATGCCCCCGCCGCGGTGGAGGCGGTGGTGGCGGCCGCGCGCCGGGAAAGCCCCGGGCTGCGCGTGGTGGCGCGTGCCCGCGATGCGGCGCAGGCCGCCAGGCTGTATCGCGCCGGGGCCACCAATGCGGTGCCGGAGACGATCGAGGCAAGCCTGCAACTGGCCGAAGCGGTGCTGACCGAGCTCGGCGTGCCGATGGGGCCGGTGATCGTGTCGATCCACGAAACCCGCGCCGCGTTGCAGGCCGAGCTCCGCGCCGCCGCACCGCAGGCGCCGGCCGCCCCGCCCGGGCGGCGGCGGCTACGCGATCTGGCGAGGCCGGGAGGGACAGGCCCGCGGGGGATCAGGCGAGAGTGAATTTCGGCAAGGTGATCTCCGGCGTTACCGGATCGAACACCACCCGCAACGTGGCACCCAACCGGGCGCCCCCGGTATCCCCCACCAGATTGCTGAGCAGCAGCGGGCCTTCGGCCAGGCGCACCAGGCAGACCGCGTACGGCAGGTCGTCACGGAACCCGTCCCAGTAGGCGCGATGGAAGCGCGCCCAGGATTCCAAGGTCGGCGGGCCGGCGCTTTCCTTCCATTCCTGATCTGCCGACAGGCATTCGGGGCAGACCGGGCCGGGCGGGAAATGCGCGTCGTTGCAGGCGCGGCAGGTCTGCACCAGCAGCCGGCCGGCCCGCGCGCCGTCCCAGAACGGTTGCATCAGGGGATCGGGTTTCGGCAGCGGCTTTGTGTAACTCATGGCAGGTCCTTTCAGCCGCGGCTGTAGATGATCGAACGGGTGCAGGGGGTGGCCTGGATGTACTGGATCACCTCGGCGTCCGGGATCTGGCGCGCGCCGCAATCCCCACGCAGCTGGCGCACCGCTTCCACGTTCAGCGCCCAGCCCTGCATGTACGAGTTGGACAGGTGCCCGCCATCGGTGTTCATCGGCAAGGCCCCGCCCAGGCCGATGGTGCCGCCTTCGACGAAGCGCCCGGCCTCGCCGCGCGGGCAGAAGCCCAGGCCCTCCAGGCTGAACAGCACCGTGGGGCTGAAATTGTCGTAGGCCATCAGGGCGTCGATATCGGCGTGTTCGACGCCGGCCATGGCCCGGGCCTCGCGGCCGGAATCGGCCACGGCGTCGTGCCAGAAATCGAGGTCGAAATTGGGAATCGATGCGGCGCGGAAGCGGTCGCGCGCGCCGAATCCGCTGATGAAAGCGGGCGGTTGCGCGAAGTCGCGGGCACGGTCAGCTTTCGTCACGATCAGGCACACCGCGCCATCGTTGATAAGGCAATAGTCCAGCAGGCGCAGCGGTTCGGTGATGAAGCGGGCGGTCTCGTGATCCTCGATGGTGATCGGCGCGCGCATCACCGCGCCCGGCGTCAGCCCGGCGTGGCGGCGGAACGCGACCGAGACTTCCGCCAGTTGCCGCGTGGTGGTGCCATACAGTTCCATGTGGCGGCGAAACATCAGCGCGTGCGCGGCGCCCGGCGAGGTGAAGCCCCACGGGTCCCAGATATTGGGGCTTTCTTCGCCGCCGTAATTGACGCGGCGGGAGCGGCCGATATTGGCGTAGAGCAGGGCCACCGTGCTGGCCTGGCCGGCGGCGATGGCAAGCGCTGCCTCGATGATGCCGATGCCGGACATGCGGCCATGGGCCGGCAGGGTCAGGCTCCAGGCCGGGTCGAGGCCGAGCACCTCACCCATGCGGACATAGCTCGGGATCCGGCAGGTAATCAGCCCGTCGATCTGGTGCTTGGCGATGCCGCCATCCGCCAGGGCGTGGCGGAAGGCTTCGGCCGCCAGACCGTATTCGTCGGTATGGGGGAAATTGCCGTAGGCGGTGGTGCCGACGCCGATGATGGCGGTCTGGTTGCGAAGCGGGTGGGTCATGGGGCGGGCCATTCGGAGACGACGTCGATAAAGCGGGCATTTGGCGTTTGGCGGTGTGCTGGCGGCGGCGCGAACATGGTGGCTTCCTTCCAAGGGCAGCGTGATGCGGGGCGGCCGGTTGGGCAAGAGTGGGACGGTTGCGCCGGGGTAGAGACCCGGATATCCTCTCCACGAATTAGGATATCCTGATGCCCCTTTATATCAAGGACGACCTGACGGCCCGACTGGTCGCCGATCTGGCGCGGAAGCGCGGCGTTTCCAAACAGGACGCGGTGCGCCTGGCGGTGACGGCGGAGCTGGCGCGGATCGCCGAGGTAATCCCGCTGCGCGATCGCATCGCTGCCTGGCGCAAGGAACATCCACTGCCGCCGGCGACAGGCCAGCAGGCGGACAAGGCGTTCTTCGACGATCTTTCCGGCGATCTCTGATGGCGTTCGTCGATGCGTCGGCGATGATCGCGATGATGGCGGGAGAGTCGGATGCCGATGATCTGGCCGATCGCCTGGGACGATACCAGCCGCGCTTGTGCTCGGCCATTTCGATCTGGGAGACGGTCGCGGGCCTGCATCGGTCCTATGCGTTCGCTCCCGGCGCGGCGCGTGCGGCGGTAGAGAGCTTCGTGGCGCTGAACAATCTGCGGTTGGTTGCGATCGGCGCAGACGAATCCGAGGTCGCGCTCGCGGCCTACGCGGCGTTCGGCAAGGGGCGGCATCCGGCGGCGCTGAACCTGGGTGATTGTTTCGCCTATGCGTGCGCGCGGGTGAATCGGGTTCCACTGTTGTACAGGGGAAGTGACTTTCTCCGCACAGACATCGAAATTGCCTAGAGGTCCGCCCTCAGATCACCCCGTCCGCTGCCAGTCTCGCCACTTCCGCCGCGCTCATCCCCAGCAGGGACGTCAGCGCCCAGGTCGTATCCTCCCCGTAGCACGGCGCGCCGCGATCGATCGGCCCCCCCGCATGGGCCGGCGTGGCGGACAGTTTTACCGGGACTTCGTATACCGGCCAGGTGCCGATCTTCGTTCCCGTGACCTCGGTCAGCCAGGACAGCGCCGCCAGCTGCGGATCGTGCTCGCAACGATCCTCGGCGTTCTGGCACACCCCGGCCGCGACCCCCGCGGCCTGCAACCGTTGCATCAGCGCGTAGCGTTCCTCCCCGCGCGTCCAGCCCGCCACCGCCGCGTCCAGCGCGTCCTGATGTGCAAGCCGCGCGGGCAGCGATGTGAACCGCGGATCGGCGCCCCAGCCACGCCCGGAAACCCGGTCCAGCGCGGCGAAATCGGCGTCATCGAAGCAGGCGATGGCGATCCACCGGTCCTCGCCCGCGCACGGATACGCCCCATGCGGCGCGGCCGGAATATACGGCGAGCGATTCCCGGTCCGCCGCCATGCCCGCCCGTTGGCGGAATGATCCAGCACCGGCACCGCGCCCAGGAACAGACCAGCTTCGCATTGCGAGGCATCGATCCACTGTCCCTGTCCGGTGCGCCCGCGATGATACAGCGCGCCCAGGATCGCCAGCGCGAAGCTATACGCCCCCATCCAGTCCAGGAACGAATATCCCCAACCGGCCGGCATCGCCGGTTCCGGCAGGCCCGACATCTCCGACTGCCCGGCGAACGCCGCTGCCACCGGCCCCACCGTGCGCATCCGCCCATAGGTGCCGGCCGCGCCCATGCCGGATTGTTGTACATAAATAATATCCGGCCGGATCGCGCGCAGCGCGTCGTACCCCAGCCCCAACCGGTCCAGCACGCCGGGCGAGAACCCCTCGGCCACCACATCGGACAGCGCGATCAGCCGGCGCGCGATCGCCAGCCCGCGCGGGTCGCGGATATTGAGCGAGATCCCCCGCTTGCCCGGGTTCTTGTTGTTGAACTGACCGCCCATGTCGGGGTCTTTCACACCCGCCAGCACCCCGGTCGCGGCCGCGCGCGCGGCACGCCCGCCAACCGGGGCCATCGCGGCCAGCCTGGTGTCCGGGTTGTCCTTCCATTCCACCTTGATGACCTCGGCGCCGAGCGCGGCCAGGAAGCGGGTGCCGCCGGCTGACGCCAGGAACCAGGAGAAATCGAAGATCCGCACCCCTTGCAACGGAAACGGCGCGCCGAGGCGCGAGCGCAGCGGCGCGCCCATCCGCGCTTGCGCCGGCACCCGCGCCGGGCGGGGTGGGATCGCGGCGTTATCCTCCCCCAGTAGCGGCGCGCGGCGCCCTTCCTGCCAGGCGGTTGCGGTCGCG
>JAKAZJ010000256.1 GCA_021826565.1 Pseudomonadota bacterium
ATCGCGGTCAGCAGCCCCGACAGCGCGCCGCAGACCAGGCCCAGACCGATGCAATCGAGCAGGGTCAGCGCATCGAGCGGCATCGCCCCGTGATGGGGAAACAGCGGACCGAGCGGCAGCACGAAGCCGCGCGCCACCGCCGCGGTCATGCACGCCACCAGCACCGGGATGAAGCTGCGCGGTTTCCATTCGAACAGCAGCAATTCCACCGCGATCAGCACCGCGGCGATCGGGGTGGCGAACACCCCGGTCATGCCGGCCGCCGCCCCGGCCACCAGCAGCGTCTTGCGTTCCGCCGAGGTCATGTGGAAGCACTGCGCGAACAACGACCCCAGCGCGCCGCCGGTCATGATGATCGGGCCCTCGGCGCCGAACGGCCCGCCGGTGCCGATCGAAATCGCCGAGGACAGCGGCTTGAACAACGCCACCCGCGCGTCGATCCGGCTCTGGCCCATCAGGATCGCTTCCAGCGCTTCCGGGATGCCGTGGCCGCGGATCTTCTCCGAGCCGTAGCGCGCCATCAGCCCGATCAGGAAGGCGCCGGCGATCGGCACCAGGATCGACCAGGCCCCGAGCCGGTCCAGCGAGATCAGGATCCCGTGCGTGGTGTTGAGTTGGCCGTAATAGGCAACGCCGGTCACCAGCGCGATCAGATGCAGCAGCACCCAGGCCGAGGCGACGCCGAACAGCCCGACCGGCACCGCCATCGCCGCCAGCAGCAGCATCCGCGGACGGGTGGTGAAATCGCCGAACGCCGTGACGCCGGACGACGCGGCCGAATGATCCTGCATGGGGGAGGGGGGTCCTTGCCTCGGGGAGGCGCGTTATATGTCGTGTCCCGACATATTGCCAAGCCCCGTCACGCCGGCCGGGACGCATTGCCGCAACGCGCGGGACGGCGGAGACTGCGCCGCGCCGCGCATCCGCACACAGGAGCCTGAGCCGATGGCGATGGAGGTCCGCAAGGAGCACCAGATCCATTTCTGGTACGTGGTCGCCGCCTTGCTCGCGATGGTGCTGATCCAGAATCTGATCGCGCTGGCGCCGAACACCGAGATTCCGTACAGCCAGTACCAGGCGCTGCTGGCCGATCACAAGTTGAAGGATCTGGTGATCGGAACCCATGAAATCACCGGACGCTATGTCGCCGCCGCCAAGGGCAAGCCCGACCGCTTCACCACCTATCGCGTCGATCCCGCCCTGGTCGGGGCGCTGACCAAAGCGGGCGTGGGGTTCTCCGGCGTGCCCGGTCCCGGCCCGCTGGCCGCGATCCTGGGCTGGATCGTGCCGGCGGCGGCCTTCGTATTGTTGTGGATGTTCCTGATCCGGCCGATGGCCGGCGGCGCCGGCGGGCTGATGACGGTGGGGCAGAGCAAGGCGCGGATCTATGTCGAGACCGACGTCAAGGTGACCTTCGCCGATGTCGCCGGCGTCGATGAGGCGAAGGACGAGCTGAAAGAGATCGTCACCTTCCTCAAGGACCCGGAACGCTATGGGCGGCTGGGCGCGCATATCCCGAAGGGGATTCTGCTGGTGGGGCCTCCGGGCACCGGCAAGACGCTGCTTGCGCGCGCCGTCGCGGGCGAAGCCGCGGTGCCGTTCTTTTCCATCTCCGGCTCGGAGTTCGTCGAGATGTTCGTGGGCGTGGGCGCGGCGCGCGTGCGCGACCTGTTCGCGAAGGCGCGCGAACAGGCCCCGGCGATCGTGTTCATCGACGAGCTGGACGCGCTGGGCCGGATGCGCAGCGGCGGCCCGCAGCAGGGCGGCAACGACGAGAAGGAGCAGACGCTGAACCAGCTGCTGGCCGAGCTGGACGGGTTCGACCCGTCCTCGGGCGTGGTGCTGCTCGGCGCGACCAACCGGCCGGAGATTCTCGACCCGGCGCTGCTCCGCGCCGGACGCTTCGATCGCCAGGTGCTGGTCGATCGCCCGGACCGCGCCGGCCGGGTGCAGATCCTGGCGGTCCATATCAAGAAGATCCGCCTCGCCCCGGGGGTCGGCATCGAGGAGATCGCTGCGCTGACCCCGGGCTTCACCGGCGCCGATCTGGCGGGCCTGGTGAACGAGGCGGCGCTGCTCGCCACCCGTCGCGACGGGAAGGATGTGACGATGGAGGATTTCAACCAGGCGGTGGAGCGGGTGATCGCGGGGCTGGAGAAACGCTCCCGCCTGCTCAACAAGCACGAGCGCGCGGTGGTGGCGCATCACGAACTGGGCCACGCGCTGGTGGCGATGGCGCTGCCGGGGGTGGATCCGGTGCAGAAGATCTCGATCATTCCGCGTGGCGTCGGCGCGCTGGGCTACACGATCCAACGCCCGCTGGAGGACCGGTTCCTGATGACCCGGACCGAGCTGATGAACCGCATGGCGGTGCTGCTGGGCGGGCGCGCGGCGGAAAGCGTGATCTTCCAGGACATCTCCACCGGCGCCGAGGACGATCTGGTCAAGGCCACCGATATCGCCCGCGGCATGGTGGCGCGCTTCGGCATGGATGCCGGCCTGGGGCAGGTGGCGTATGAGGCGCAGCGCCAGCAATTCCTGCAATCGCCGAACGGCATGGCCTGGGAACCACGGCGCTACAGCGACACCACCGCCGGCGCGATCGATGCCGCGGTGAAAGGACTGATCGCGCGCGCCTTCGCCCTGGCGGTTGCGGTCCTGGAAGCGAATCTGCCGCTGCTGCGGCAGGGCGCCGAGACCCTGCTGGCGCACGAGACCCTGGCCGGGGACGATCTGGAAACCCTGGCGCGCGCGGTCCATCCTCCATCGGCGGCGGCCCTGACCGCGCCCGCCTGACCTGGAGACGCCCATGCTGGCCCGCGACATCGCGACCGCTGCTGTGATCGCGGCGAGCAAGCTGACCGCGCCGCCGGCGTGACGACCGAACCCGTCCCCCGGTCCGTACCCCGGGCAATGGCGCCGGGCGTGCTGGCGCGCCTGACGCCGTTCGCATTCGTGCTGCTATGGAGCTCGTCCTTCATCGCCGCCAAGGTGGGGCTGCGTCATCTCAGCCCGCTGGCCTTCGTGGCGATCCGGCTGACCGGCTGCGCGGTGGTGCTGATGGGGATCATGCTGGTCCGGCGCCGCTCCTGGGCCGGGCTGGGCGGCGGGCGCTGGGTGCATTGCGCGATCGCCGGGGCGCTGTTGAACGCGGTGGGGCTGATGGCCCCGCATGTCGGGCTGACCCTGGTCGCGCCGGCGCTGATCGCGCTGGTGCAATCGCTCACGCCGCTGCTGACCGCGGCATTGGGCGTGGCGGTGCTGGGCGAGCGGCTGCGCGCGCGGCAATGGCTGGGCATGGCGCTGGGCGTGGCCGGCGTGGCGCTGGTGGTGGGGGCGGCGGCGCTGCACAGCATTGCCCGGCTGGACGGGATGGCGCTGGCCTTCGTCGGCGTCGTGGGGTTCGTGGCCGGCACGCTGTGGTTCGGGCGGTTCTGCCGCGGGGTGCCGCTGCTGCCCGGCGTGACGGTGCAGTTTCTGGCCGCCGCCGCGGTTTCGATCCTGGGTGCGGCGGGGCTGGAAACGCCACGGCTGGACTGGACCGCGGGGGCGGTGGCGGCGGTGGCGTGGAACACGCTTTCCGTGTCGCTGGGCGGGATGGCGCTGTATTACGTGATGCTGCGGCGCGGCGCGGCGGCGCAGGTGACGGCGAATTTCTATCTGGTGCCGGGAACCACGGCGGTGCTGACCTGGCTGATGCTGGGCTACACTTTGTCGGTGCCGGCGATCGCGGGGATCGTGGTGGCCGGGGTGGGCTGCGCGCTGGTCAGCCTGCGATAGCCGGCGCCGGCTTCGCTTTCGTCCGGCGGACGGTGCGGTTGACCCGCTCCCGCAGTTCCTTGCCGGCCTTGAAGAACGGGATGGATTTCGGGCCGACCGGCACGGCCTCCCCGGTGCGGGGGTTGCGGCCGGTGCGCGGATCGCGGTGCTTCAGGGTGAAGGCGCCGAAGCCGCGCAGTTCCACGCGCTGGCCGCGGGCGAGCGCGTCGGTGATTTCGTCGAATACGGTCGCGACAATCCGTTCCACGTCCGCGGCGCGCAGATGCGGGTTCGCTTCGGCCAGCTCGGCCATCAGCTCGGATCTTGTCATGACGTGATCGCTCCCGGATCGGCAACCGGAACGCTGCCAGACCGGTCGCGCAGCGTCAAGCGTAACCAGTTGCGGCGCCGGCCTTCCCGCTGGCGGGAAAGCCGGCGCACGCGGCTATTCCGCCGCTGGCAGGTACAGCTCCTTGCCCTTCTCGGCGAACTCGGCGCTTTTCGCCTCCAGCCCGGCCATCCGGGCGGCATCCACGCGCAGGTCCTGGGTGATCTTCATCGAGCAGAATTTCGGCCCGCACATGGAACAGAAATGCGCGACCTTGTGCGCGTCCTTGGGCAGGGTCTCGTCGTGGAAGCGGCGCGCCGTGTCGGGATCGAGC
>JAKAZJ010000257.1 GCA_021826565.1 Pseudomonadota bacterium
CGGGCGTGGTGTTGCAGCGCCTACGTAACCTGACGGCCCGGCCGCAGGCCTCGGTACTGGTGGATCGTTATGACGAGGACTGGCGCAACCTGGCCTGGGTGATGCTGCGCGGGACAGCGGAAATCATGACCGGCGGAGCCGAGTACGAAGCCGCCCAGGCGGCGGCCCGGGCGCGCTATCCGCAGCTGCGGGACATGCGGCTCGCGGGACTGCCGGTGATCGCCCTGCGGATCGTGCGGGTCACGTCCTGGGGCGCGCTGGACCCGGTCTGATACCAACCTGCCCGCGCGGATGGGACAATGTCAGGCCACGAACAACGCGGCCGTAGCGGCGAAGACGCGGCGCGCGCGCTCCTCCGGGGCCAGTGCGCCGGAAAGCGGGATTTCGCACGATAGCACGGTGGCCGCCGGCAGCGCCGCCAGCAGCGCGGCCAGCGGCAAGGCGCCGGCACCGGGCAGCAGACGGTTGCCGCGGGCTTCGGCAATCACGCCCTCCCGGGTGGCCGGCGCCGCCGCGGGAGCATCGCAAAGCTGGGCTGAGACCAGCAAGGAAGCCGGCAGCATCGCCACATCCGCCGGCGTCCCGCCATTGCGCGCCAGATGCAGCGCATCGACCAGCACCGCGCCGTTCGGCTGGTCGGCGGCCCGCACCACCGCCTCGGCCTGAGGCAGTGTCGCCACCGCACGCCAGCCCATCCATTCCAGATCGACGCCAAGGCCGCGCGCGGCGGCGCGTTCGCACAAAGCGGCGAAGCTGGCTGTCAGGCGGGCGCGATCCGGGTCCTCGCCGCAGGCGCTGACGCGCCGCGCGCCGAGCGCGGCGGCCTGGTCCAGCACCGGGTCCAGGGACGCGGCATCGAATTCGGCATCCAGCGTGACGATCTCCACGTCGTGGACACGCATCCCTTCATCGTCCAGGCGCCGGCGACATGCGACCAGATCGGCCCCGGTCACGGCATATGCGATCCCGCCGGGCTGGGCGGCGACCAGGCGCAGCCCGACCGCGCGGAATCCGGCCCGGGCGGCAAGCGTGATCAGCGCCAGCGGCGGCACGTCCAGCACGGTCAATGCGGCCAGGCCCAGCGGCGGCAGGCGATCGGTGCGCATCGGCGGGACCTCGGCAAAAGCTGGCGGGATCGGGCAGGCGGGCCGACCGGTCCGGCCCGCACGGCACGATGACCAGGCCCGGCGGCACCCCAGCCCTCTCCCCCCGCGGACGCGAGGGGAGAGGGGCAGGCTTCAGATGCCTTGGATGATCTCGCCGAAGCGCTTGAAGCTGACCCCGTCCCACTTGGCGAGCTGCATCGCCTTGGTCGGATGGTAGTTGGTCGGGCTGGTGTTCACCGTGACCCCCGGTAGCAGCACCGGCACGGTCAGGTTATGGATATTGGCCGCCTGCTTCATCACGTTGGCGCGCGAGAAGTTGCCTTTGCACTGCATCAGCACCTGCCGCATCGTGTAGCACAGGCCATAGGCCGCGATGTAGCCGCCGTCCGTGATGTCCCCATGCGGCATGTATTTCGCCATGAACGCGCGGAACTCCTTCATCCCGGCGTCGTTGTCCCAGGACGGATCGCTGGTGTCCTTCAGATACAGTCCGCTGATCATGCCGATCGCGCTCTGCTCTCCGGCCGGCTTCAGCACCGATCCAACCGAGATCGACACGTTGGTCATGAAGAACATCGGGTGCCAGTTCAGGCTGTGCACCTTGCGGATCGCCTGGGCGGCAAACTTGGGTGTCGCCGCGACCAGCAGCGTATCGGCGCCGGACGCCTGCAACTCGGTGATCTGCGAGTCGACCGTGGGGTCCGTCACCTCGTAGCTGGTGACCTTGACCACGTGCTTGTCCCAGTCCTTGCCCAACACGTCGCGCACGCCGGCGGGATAGTCCTTGCCGAAATCGTCGTTCTGGAACAGAATCCCCAGCTTGGCCTTGGGGTTTTCCTTGAGCATGTACTTGGTATAGATCTGCGCCTCGGCGCGGTAGCTGGGCTGCCAGCCGATGGTCCAGGGATACTGCTTGTAATTGCCCCATTTGTCGGCGCCGGTCGCGACAAACAGCTGCGGCACCTTCTTCTGGTTGCAGTAGCGCTCGATCGCGGAATTGGTCGGCGTGCCCAGGGTGGCGAACAGGAAGTCCACGTGATCCTGCTCCACCAGCCGACGCACATCCTCCACCGTCTTGGGCGGGCTGTAGCCGTCGTCATAGGTGATGAAATCGATCTTGTGGCCGGCCACGCCGCCGTGATCGTTCATCATCTTGAAGAACGCGGCCTCCAGATGCCCCAGCACGCCATAGGCCGAGGCCGGGCCGCTATACGGATCGGTATTGCCGATCTTGATCAGATTCTTGGTGACCCCGGGCATCGCCGCCCGTGCGCCCGGCGCGAGGCCAGCCGCCGCCGCCGCCGCGGCGATGGTGCCCGTCAGGGCGGATCGTCGTGTGATTGTCATGAACGTGCTTCCCCGTGATGCTTCGTTGTCGTCCCGCCCGACCGGCGGTCCGCGTAGCCTGCCCGCCCCGCCCCGGGCAGGCAACCCCGGTGCACCCGACGCATGATGCGGGCGCCCATGGAGCCGTGCCGCCGATGCACCATGTCGGATACCTCTCGCTCGCGCTGGCCGTCGGGATCGAGAGTCTCGGCATTCCGTTTCCCGGGGAATCCACGCTGATCGGCGTGGCGCTCTATGCCGGCGCGACCGGACGGATGGATATTCTGGGGGTGATCGCCGCTGCCTCGGCCGGCGCGATCATCGGCGACAGCGCGGGGTTCATGCTCGGCCGCGCCTTCGGATTACGGCTGTTGCTGCGGTTCGGGCGCTATGTGCGGATCACCGAGCGGCGCATCCTGCTGGGGCAATATCTGTTCCTGCGCTATGGCGGCGCGGTGGTGTTCTTCGGCCGGTTCGTGGCGCTGCTGCGCGCCACCGCGGCGTTCCTGGCCGGCACCAACCGCATGACCTGGCCGCGATTCCTGGCCTATAACGCCGCCGGCGGGATCGTCTGGTCGGCGCTATGGGGTGGCGGGGCCTATCTGCTAGGGACCCGGATCGAACACCTGACCGGTCCGATCGGGTATGTTCTGGGCGCAGCCGGCGTGGCGGCGTTGCTGGGCGGCTTCCTGTTCCTCCGCCATCACGAGGAACGCCTGGCCGACCTGGCGCAACACGCATTACCCAGCTTGCGCGCCGCGCCCGGTTCGGGCCACATCCCCCCGTTGCGCCCCTAGCCCAACGCGCCCGTAGCTCAATTGGTCAGAGCTGGCCGCTCATAACGGCCTGGTTGCAGGTTCGAGTCCTGCCGGGCGCACCACCCCGGAGCGACCATGTCGGCGCTGCACGTCATTGCCATCGGCCGGCTTCGCGCCGGCCCCGAGGCCGAGCTGGTCGCCCGCTACGCCGCGCGGCTGCGGCCCGCGCCGGTGCTGACCGAGCGGCCGGAAGCCCGTGGCGATGCCGCGGAGACCAAACGCCGCGAGGGCGTCGCCCTGCTGGCGGCGGTGCCCAATGGCGCGTTCGTCGTGGCGCTGGACCCGGCCGGCGCGGCGCCGGACAGCCCGGGCCTGGCGGCGTTGCTGGATCGCTGGCTCGCGCTGGGACGCCCGGTCGCGTTCCTGATCGGCGGCGCGGCCGGGCTGGACCCGGCGGTGCTGGCGCGGGCCGAGGCGCGCCTGTCCCTGGGGCCGCTCACCTGGCCGCATTTCCTGGCCCGCGCGATGCTGCTGGAACAGCTGTACCGGGCGCGCAGCATTACCGCCTTGCATCCCTATCACCGCGCCTGATTTTCTCCCCGGTCCGGTGATATGAAATCGCAACCGGATTGGGCCTATCATTCCCGCGCCGCGACCGAACCCGGAGGCTGGCCGATGCGCAAGATCCTGTATGGCCTGGGCGTCCTGATGCTGGCGCTGATCGTGCTGGCCGGCGTCGGCATCGTCGCCACGATCCGCGCGGTGATCCCGCTCGACGCGCAGAGCAAAGCCTATGTCGATCGCGCCGTGCCGGCGATCGTCGCGCATTGGAACCCGCAGCTTCTGCTGGCCCGGGCCACGCCGCAGTTGCGCGCCAGCGTCCGGCCGGAGGCGATGGTCGGCCTGTTCCAGGCGTTCTCCCGCCTTGGCCCCATGGTGGCCTATCAGGGCGCGACGGGCGGGGCGAATATCAGCGCCAGTTTCGGCGCGGGCAGCTTGGTCTCCGCCGCCTATGTCGCCCATGCCAGCTTCGCGGCCGGCACGGCGACCATCCGGATCGCCCTGGTGAAGCGGCACGGGCACTGGAAGATCAGCGGGTTTTTCGTCAACCCCGTGCTGACCGCGGCGCCGCTGCATCGGCTCTGATCCCAGCCGCCGCTAGCCAACCCGGCACGCTACGCCGCCGCCTCCAGCGCCAGCTCCGCCTCCATCCAGTCCG
>JAKAZJ010000258.1 GCA_021826565.1 Pseudomonadota bacterium
GCTGTCATCGACCGGCGATCCTACTTCGTCCGCCCCCGGCAGCAGCACGTGATATTTCACGTCCACCAGCCGCGTGGTCTGGTCGGCCCGTTCGATATACCGGCCCAGCTGATAGAAATACCAGCCCTGGTCGCGATAGAACGTGCCCTCGGTGATCCCGGTATGGGTCTGGCACGCTTCCTTGATTTCCGACAGCAGCGGCGCCAGCCGCCCCGGCGCCAACTCGGCGGCGCGCAGCCCGGCCAGCCGGTTGTGAAATACGTTGAGCTGCACCCACATCTCGGTAGAGATCAGCGGACGCAAGGTCCGCGCGTTCTCCCGCGCCGCGCGGACCGAACTTGCGATCGAGGTCGGGTTGGAAACATCGGTCACGTAGAACCCGATCACCGCCGCCGGATCGCCGGTGCGGTGCCGCACGAAGAACGCCGCGTTGTCGGCATTGAGCTGCACCACCGACAGCCAGTTCCGCGCGCCCGCCCGATCCCGCGAAAACGTTTCGTTGACGTCCAGGATGCGTGCCAGATTCTCGGCCCGCTCCATATACCGCGCGAGCCAGAACAGGGCATCCGCCGAGCGGGAAAGCAGATCGTTATTCAAGGACCCAGGTATCCTTCGAACCGCCCCCTTGCGAGGAATTGACCACCAGCGACCCGCGCCGCAGCGCGACCCGCGTCAGCCCTCCCGGCAGCACCCAGGTGCGCGCGCCGGTAATGGCGAACGGCCGCAGATCGACATGCCGGGGCTCCACCGCTCCCTCGACCAGGGTCGGCGCCACCGACAACGAAATACACGGCTGCGAGATATAATTCGCCGGATCGGCCAGAAGCTGCGCCCGGCACGCTTCCAGCTCGGCAAGCGACGCGCGCGGCCCGATCGTGATCCCGTATCCGCCGGCCTCGCCGACCGGCTTCACCACCAGCTCGGCCAGATGGTCCAGCGTGTAGGCCAGTCCCTCCGCCTCACGGCACAGATGCGTCTCCACATTCGGCAGGATCGGGTCCTGCCCAAGATAATAGCGGATGATGCGCGGCATGTAGGCATACACCGCCTTGTCGTCGGCCACCCCGGTGCCGACCGCGTTCGCCAGCCCGACCGTGCCGGCGCGATACGCCCGCATCAGCCCGGGTACCCCCAGCAAACTGTCGGGGTTGAATGTCTCGGGGTCCAGGAAATCGTCGTTCAGACGACGATAGATCATGTCCACCGGCGCCAGGCCGCCGATCGTGCGCATGAACACCCGCTCGTCGAGCACGACCAGATCGCGCCCCTCGACCAGCGGCACGCCCATCTCGCGGGCCAGGAACACATGCTCGAAGAATGCCGAGTTGTAGGCCCCCGGCGACAACAGCACGATCTGCGGATCGCTCGCCGCCGCCGGTGCGCAGGCGCGCAGCGCGGCGCGCAACTGCAAGCCGTAATCGTCGACCGGACGCAACCCGATGCCGTCCACCAGATCGGGAAAGGCGCGCAGCATCATGTGGCGGTTTTCGATCACGTAGCTGACGCCGGACGGCGTACGCGCGTTGTCCTCCAGCACCATGAAGTTGCCATCGGCGCCGCGGATGATGTCGGTGCCGCAGATATGCACATAGGTGCCGTTGGGTAGATCGATGCCCACCATCTCGGGGCGGAACTGTTTGTGCGTCAGGATCAGTTCAGCCGGCAGCACCCCGTCCTTCAGGATGCGTTGGTCGTGATACAAATCGCCGAGCAGCAGGTTCAGCGCCGCGACCCGCTGCACCACCCCGGTCTCGATCCGTCGCCATTCCTCGGCCGGGATGACGCGCGGGATCACGTCGAACGGCAGGATGCGGTCGATCGCGTCCTTGTCCGAATAAACGGTGAAGGTGATCCCGAGATTGTACAGTTCCTGCTCGGCGGCGGCGGCGCGCGCTTGCAGCGCATCGATGGTCAGCCGCTCCAGCCGGGCGCGAATCTCAGCCCCCGCGAGGCTGTCCGTCAGCTCGCAGTAAAAACCTGGTGCGGCGTAGTCCCTCAGGATCACAGCTTGCCTCGCCGTTCGGTCTGAGGCGCAGGATGCAACCTCCGGGCCAAAAACGGAAGCACAAGCTCGTGTCGTGATTGGGAAAGCCGCGATGTGGCCGATTACCCATCCGCGCCACGGCCGGCCGCAAGGTTCAGTAGCGGATCGCGGGATTGTCCGGGTCGGTCGCGCGCAGCATGAGATCGGCGGCCAGCGGCGCGAAGCGGGTCCACAATGCGCGCAACGCGGCCACCGGCGCCGGATCCCAGTCGATTCGCAGATCGACCAGAGCCAGCTCCGCTCGGTCCATCACGCGCAGCATCGCGCTGTTCTCCCCGTCGCAATTCCCGCCCGCCGCGAGCCCCTCCTCCAGCGCCAGCATCAGCCGCTCGGCCAGCGGCAGCGCCGGATCCGCCAGCACCGCGCGCAGCATCGCCGCCGATACCAGCGTCGCGGCCAGTCCGGTGCCCACCGCACAGGCGTCGCGCGCCGGCGCCTCGCTGACCTCCGCCTTGCAGCGCGCGCCCGACCAGGCAGCCGAATTGCCCATCCGATCCAGCACCGCGATCTGGCGCCAATGCGCATGCGGCGTTGACGCCACCAGGCGATCGACGGTCTGTTGGGCGTCATGGCCCGCGCGCAGCAACTCCAGCCCCAAAACGCCCAGCCGGGAATCGGTCCGATGCTGCACCAGCACCGCGCCGGCGTCGGTCGCGCAGGTCAGCACCCGCGCGCCGGCGGCGATCGAACGCGCGCAGATCACGCCGCCGATCTGGCCGCTGCGAGGGTCCCGGGCGATGAGCGAAAAGGCCATTAGCGATCATGTCACGCCAGATTGACGCTTCGCAACCGGTCCCTTTGGCTGCCGCGGAGGTAAATCTTTCCTCCCCCCCAGGCGCGGGGGCCGGGGCGGGGGCGCCGCCGCGCACCGCCGCCATCTCCATCGGCACCGGGGGAGCGCAACATTTCGGCCGCGGCTTCGCCTATCTCCTGGTCTCGGTTTGCCTGCTCTCCAGCGGCTGGCCGCTGACCAAGCTCGCGATCGATCACGGCGCCGCGCCGCTCTGGTTCGCCGAGGGGCGCGCCGTTCTCTCCGGCCTGATCGCCTGCGCCCTGCTCGCCGCGCGCGGCGCCCTGCGCGTGCCGCGGCGCGGCGACTGGCCGGTGGTGCTTGGGGTGGGTCTGTTCCAGCTTGGAATCTATTTCGCGCTCGCGCATCTGGCGGTGGCCTGGGTGGCCGCCGGGCGCACCGCGGTGCTTGCCAACACCACGACGATCTTCGTGGTGCCGCTGTCGCTGCTGGTGCTGCGCGAGCATATCCCGGCCCGACGCTGGCTCGCCACGCTGCTCGGGCTGGCCGGGGTCGCGGTTCTGGTGGGGCCATGGGCGGTCGATTGGGACTCCCGTCGTGCCCTGATCGGCAACGCCCTGCTGCTCGCCGCCGCGGCAAGCTGGAGCGTCGCGATCCTGATCCTGCGCTCGCGCCCGCCACCGTCGCCGATGGCGACATTGCTGCCCTGGTGCTTCCTGGTCGCCGCCCTGACGCTCGCCCCGCTGCTGGTGTGGGAGGCCCCGCATGGCGGCATGGGCCACGCGCCGGCGGCCTGGTGGTCGCTGGCCTATGTCGGTCTGATCGCCGGGCCGCTGGGCACCTGGGGCGTGATCGAGGCGACCGTGATCCTGCCCGCGGTGGTCGCCTCGGTGGGATTCCTGGCCACGCCGGCGTTCGGAATCCTGCTGTCGAACTGGATCCTGGGCGAGCCGATCACGCCCGACCTGATCGGCGGGACCGCGCTGATCCTGGCGGGCGTCGCGCTGACCGTGCTGCCCGGCCGCCGCCGATGAAGCTGCACGCCATCGAGGCCGGGAACGGCGCCCCCGTGATCCTGCTGCATGGGCTGTTCGGATCGGCGCGCAATTTCGGCGCGATCCAGCGTCGGCTGGCGGAGCGGCGCCGCGTGATCGCGTTCGATCTGCGCAACCATGGCGTCAGCCCGCACGCCGCCGACATGGCCTATGCCACCCTGGCCGCCGATGTCGCCGAGACCCTGGCCGCGCTCGGCGCCGGCCCCGCCGCCGTGATCGGCCATTCCATGGGTGGAAAAGTGGCGATGCGTCTGGCGCTGGACCGGCCCGAAGCAGTGTCCGCCCTGGTGGTGGCCGACATCGCTCCGCGCCCCTACCCGCCGCATTTCGCCGCCATCGCCGCGGCCATGGCGGCGCTGCCTCTGACGCCCGGCCTGACCCGGGCCGCGGCCGACGCGGCGTTGGCCGCCGCGGTGCCGGACCCGGCGTTGCGCGCGTTCCTGATGCAGAACTTCATCCCCGGCCATAGCCCCGGCCCCGTTGGCGCCTGGCGGATCGGCCTGGCCGAGATCGTCGCCGCGCTGGAGACCCAGATCGGCGGCTGGGACACC
>JAKAZJ010000259.1 GCA_021826565.1 Pseudomonadota bacterium
GAGCCATGGCGTGCTGGCCGCTTGCCTTGTGTTCGCCGGCGCATGGGTCTGCTGGCGACGCGGCTGGCTGGGCGGCGGGGATGTCAAGCTGCTGGCGGCCGCGGCGCTGGCGGTGCCACCAGGGACGGTGCCGGCGATGTTGGCCGCAACCGCAATCGCCGGGGCCGGGCTGGCACTGCTGTATCTGGCGGCGCGGCGAGTCGTGCCCGCGGCAGCGGGGGCTCGACCGCGGGCCCTGTGGGCGCGCGCAGCGCGGGCCGAGCGCTGGCGGATCGCACGCGGCGGGCCGCTGCCCTACGCCGTGGCGATTGCGTTCGGGATGGCGGTTGTGCTGATCCAGCCAAGCCTGTCCGGCGCCGCCGGGCTTGGGACAACCCAGGTCACATGGCACGGGCCGGAGGCGCGCGCATGATCCTGCGGCTAACCCTGGTGGGGCTGATCGCGGCCGGGTTGTTGGGGTTCGGGCTGCTGGCATGGGTGGCGACGCATCCGGCCGGGACACAGAATCAGGTCGCTCGAATCGCGGTACTGGCGGCGGCGCGCGCGGTCCCTCCGGGTGAATTGATCAAGCCCGACGATCTGACGGTCCGCCGCCTGACGGGCAAGGCACCGCCGGGGGCTGCTATGGATTCGCCCAAGGCGCGACGCGCACTGGTCGGTGCGATGGTGCGCCGGGCGTTGAGCATCGGCGAGGTCATCTTGCCGAGCGACGTGCTGCGTCCCGGCGATCACGGGTTCCTTGCCGCCGTACTGCAACCGGGGATGCGCGCGATCACCGTCGGCGTGGACCTGGTGTCCGGCACGGCGGGGCTGATCTGGCCCGGCGACCGCGTCGATCTGATCCTGACTGAGGCAACAGCCAATCCCGCGGTGCCGGCCGATCGGCGGATCTCGGCCGAGACGGTGCTGGCAAATGTGCGTGTGATCGCGATCGATCAGCGCCTGGTGGAGGGTGCGCGGCCGGGGGCGAAGACCGGCCATGCGGCGCAGACGGTGACGCTGGAAGTGACCGCGGCCGAGGCGGAGCGCGTCGCGGTGGCCACCAAGCTCGGGCGACTGTCGCTGGCGGTACGCGCAGCCGAGGCGGGCACGGCGCCGCCCCAACGCCCGGTCACCGTCTGGGCCGGCGATGTGGCGCCGGCGCTGAAGCTGCGCCCCGCACCAAGCGCGCCGAGCGCGGTTCGGCTGTGGCTGGGAGCAGCGGGCGGCAAGGAGATCCGGTTCTGATGCGCGCCATTCTCCGCATTCTGTGCCTCGCATTGCTGTGCGGCCTGAGCGTCAGGCAGAGCGGCGCAATGACGCTGCAACCTGGCGATGGGCGGGTGGTGATGCTGTCGGCGCCGGTGGCCAATGTGTTCGTCGCGGACCCGAAAGTGGCGCAGGCGCGGCCCGCCAGTCCGTCCAGCCTGTTCGTGTTCGGCATCGCCGCGGGGCACACGACCATCGCCGCATTGGACAGCTCCGGGCATCCGGTGGCGATGCTGCGGGTGACGGTGGTGCCATCGCAGGCAGCCGCAGGTGGCGCTCGCGCCGCGCTGGCGCGGACGCTGCCGGGATCGGCGCTGCGCGTCGCCCAGGAACCGAACGGGTTGCTGGTGACGGGAACCGTGGCGACGCCCGACGACGCGGCCCGCGCGATCGCCGTGGTGCAGGGTTTCGTGCCGTCCGGAGAGAGCGTGGATAATCAGATCACGGTGCGCGCCTCGATCCAGGTCACGTTGCAGGTTCGCATCGTGCAGATGTCGCGCAACATCAGCGACAGGCTGGGGATCAACTGGCAGGCGCTGGGGACGATCGGGAGTATCGGCACGATCGGGTTCGGCGTGGCCGCAGCCGGCGACGGGTTCGTGAATGGGGCGACCAACGGACTGGTGCCTGGCAGCGCATTCGGCAACGCGGGGAGCTATTCGCTGAAATCGGCCAGCCTGAATGGCACCCTGGACGCGCTTGCCCAGGACGGGCTGGTGCGGCTGCTGGCCGAGCCGAATTTGACCGTCATGAGCGGGCAAAAGGCCAGCTTCCTGGTGGGTGGGCAGTTCCCGGTGCCGATCCCGGCAGGTCCGAATAGCGGGGTGACGATCACCTACAAGAATTTCGGAGTGTCGCTGAATTTCCGTCCCACCGTGTTCAGTCACGACCGCATAGCAATCCATGTCGCCCCCGAGGTCAGCCAGATCAGCGATGCCAACGCGGTGACCATCCCCGCAGGCAACGCGACGTTCGTGGTGCCGTCCCTGACCGTGAGCCGAGCCGAGACCACCGTGCAACTGGGCAGCGGGCAAAGTTTCGCCATCGGCGGTCTGTTGCAAGACACGATCAACGACGGCGCCGCGGGAGTACCGAACGTCAGCAACATCCCGATCCTGGGTGCGCTGTTCCGCAACGACCAGTTCAGTCGCCAGCAGACGGAGTTGGTGATCATCGTCACCCCGATCATCGTCCGCCCGGTGGATTCCCCGGTGGCGCTGCATGTGCCAGCTCAGGGCTACCGGGCGCCGTCGGATTTCGACCGTCTGCTGCATATGCGTCAGATGGGGCGGCCGAATCCGTCCCTGCCGGGTCACGTGCCCGGCGATGCCGGGTTCCTTCTGCGATGACCCGTGCAATCCGGTCCCCCGCGACGGTCGGCCTTGCGCCGCCCCCCTGCCCCGGGACAACCAAGGCAGCGCGCGCGGGCATCCGCAGAGCGCGGCGATCCGGCCGGGGGTTGAGTGACTCCGGGCTAATTTTCGCAGCTTTGCGCTGTTGTCCGGCCGTCGCCCTGTGCCTGATCGTCACCGGCTGTCACGCCTACGATACCTATCGCCGACCTGGTGTCTGGCATCCGGACGATGCCAACGCCGTCAACATCGCCGCGATGGCCTCGCGCCCCGCCGACCTGATCCGCGGCCACGGCCCGGGCGACAGCGATGGCCGCCAGGCGGTGAAGGCGATCAGCCGCGTATGGTGGGATGGCCAGGCTTTCCCACCAACGCCCGCCGGCAGCGGCCCAAGGCCCGGCGGCACCGGCGCGAAAGGCTTCGCCACCCCGCTCAGTGGCGGGTCCAGTGGCGGAGGCAGCCCCTGATGGCCGCCGAGCCCGCCGCCCCAGGCCGCCCCGACCGCCCCGCCATGATCGCCTTCGCCGCCGACGGGCAGACCGAGATCGCGCTACGCGACGGCCTGGCCGACGCCCTGCCCGAGGCCCTGGACATCCGCCGCGGCGGCATCCACGCCGCGATTGCGGCGATGCAGAAATCCACCACACCGCGTGTCCTGATCGTCGATCTCGGCGGTCAGGACGAACCGCTGGCGGCGCTGGCCGCGCTGGCCGAAGTCACCGAACCGGACGTGATCGTGCTCGCCATCGGCGACCCGGCGGATCTCGATTTCTACCGCGCCCTGACCCGTGGTCTCGGGATCCGCGATTACCTTCCGAAGCCGCTGACGCGCGACAAGGTGGCATTGCATTTCGCGCCCGTCGTGTCCGGTCAGGCGGTGTCGGAGCAAAGCGTGCTCGGCAGCCAGGTCATCACCGTCACCGGCGCCCGCGGCGGCGCCGGAGCCAGCACCGTGGCGCTGAGCCTGGCCTGGCATTTCGGCGTGCTGGCGCGGCGGCACACGGTGCTTCTGGACCCCGACCTCCATATGGGCGTGGCCGCGTTCCTGCTGAACCTGCGCCCCGGCCCCGGGCTGCGCCTGGCGCTGGAAGCTCCGGAACGCATCGACAGCCTGCTGGCCGAACGCGCTGCCATCCCCGCCTCGGACCGGCTGCACGTCCTGGCCGCGCATGAGAAGCTCACCACCCCGCTGGCGGCCGACCCGGGTGCGGCGGCGGCATTGCTGGAAGCGCTGCGCAAACGCTATAATTTCATCGTCGCCGATGTCCCGTTCCGCACCGACCCGCTATTCCGCGAGCTGCTCGATCTCGCCAACCAACGCGTGATCGTGATGGAACCCACGCTCGCCTCGCTCCGCGACGCGCTGCGCCTGTTGGCGTTGCCGGCAACGCCCGGCCAAGGCCGACGCGCAATCGTGGTATTGAACCGCGCCGCCAGCTCCGGCGGGATCAGCCGCCGCCAGGTGGAGGACGCACTTGGCATCAGCGTCGATGTCGCCATACCAAACCTGCCCCGCCAGATCAGCGCCGCCGCCACGCTCGGCGAACCCGCGATCGGCAAGCACGGCGGCTACCGCGCCGCCATCGCCGACCTGGCCCGCCAAGCGGCGCCGGTCCGTCTGGCCGAAGCGGGGGCGCCGCTCTCGCCCGAGCCGCCGCGTGGCTTCAGTCTGCGCCGCCTGCTGCGGCCGGCCGCCTAACCCCATGGACAAGCCCCGAACGGGCGCGTAGCAGCCGGCCCATGTCTCAGTCCTTTGATCTCATCGTCATCG
>JAKAZJ010000260.1 GCA_021826565.1 Pseudomonadota bacterium
AGAATCGCCCGCAGGAAGTGCGGTCGGCAGTGAGCGGGGGGCGTCGAGCCGTTCCGGGTTGAGGCGGCCCGGGGCGTCTGCCGGTCGAGCGGGTGCGAAATTTGTGATCGTGACTCGCGGAAGAGGTTATTGGCCCGGCTGAGCGCGGTTCGGGTCGCGTGAGATAGGTAGGCTTGCCCGTCAGTCGGCGGCGGGTCGGTTTCGATTGCGGACGCGAGGGTCGAGATGGCGCAAGTTACGGTACAGAGCGGCGGATACGCAACGATACCGGGCTCCGGTACGTTGAACGTGACGCTGCAGAACCAGATTGCCAGCGCGATCCTGGCCGCCGCGACGGCGCCGAGCGCCCATCTGTTCACGGCCACGGTTCCGGCCTCGCCGGGGCCCTCGGTGCCGGCGGTGCCTGGCATCGCCACTGTGGCCGAGGCGTTGATCACCGATGCGGGTGGAAATTCCTACTCGTTCAACAGCAGCTACGGCTATATCCTGGATAACGCGACCGGCATCGACACTATTTCCGTCGCCCCGGGCACCGGGATCATTTCCGGCACGGTCGGCGGCGTGTTCAACCTGGTCGGCGGCGACACTGTCGCGCTCGGCGGCGGGAACAATCTGGTCCAGTCGACGATCGCCGGTCCCTTTCCGCAACCGGACTATGTTGCCGCCGGCGGCGGCAACGATACGATCACCGAGGGGATCGGTGGGACGATTGCGGGCGGTGGCGGGACAAATGTGCTGAGCGGCACCAGCACCGCCGGCTCGTTGCTGATCGTTTCGTCGGGCACCGGTGACACCGTGAACGCGCTGAGCGCATCCGGCGTCACCGTGCAATCCTCGGGCACCAACACCAGCATCATCTCCGATAGCGTCGATGCGGGGTCTTCGCTTTATGTGCAGGACACCGGAACCAACACGACGCTCTTCGGCGGCAACCTGGGGCCGGAGACGATCTCGGCGCAGGGGAACAACCTGGTCGCGGCCGCTGGACAGGGGAACCTGCTTTTCCTCGGCGGTGCCGGTTCGGCCAGCTTGCTCGGCGCGTCCGGTACGGCCGAGAGCATCGTCGGCGGCAGCGGGACCCTTCTGTACTCCGACCTGGGGGCCAACACCTCGGTCACCGGCGGCTCGGGACAGTTCAACGGATTCGGGGGCGCCGGCGGCACTATCATCTATTCGTCGAGCATCGGCAGTGCGGTCCTGGTCGCGCTCGGCGGGAATGAGACACTGAGCGCCGCCGCTTCCTCGGTCGGCGTTGAGCTGGTCGGCGCAGACACCATGTTCGGCGTCCCGCAACCGACCAATGACGTGTTGATCGGCGGGTCCGGGCCCGACACCTTCATCGGTGGAAACGGCAACACGACCATGACCGGTGCCAACGGGAAGGGCGATCTTTTCGTCTTCTTCAAGACGGCCACAGTGAATGGCACCGCTTACAGCATTGGCGGCGGGAATACCGTCATCACCGATTTCAACACGGCGGACACGATCTTCGCTGCTGGCTATGGTGCCACGGCAGCGGCGGCAGCGCTGGGCAGCGCGACAGTCAGCGGCGGCAACACCACCGTGACCTTGTCCGACAATACCAAGATCACCTTCAACGGCGTCGGCAGCGTCAGCACATTGACCGGCCATTTCTTGAGCACGTAACCCTGGCGCGCCGAGCTTTTGCCGCACCGTCCGCTAGGGCGGCCTGAGCGGTCAACGCGGTAGTCCCAGCCTGCGCCACAGTGCCGCCAACGGCGCCAGCCGTCGGCCCAGCCGCCCGAGCACCCGCTCGACCTCCGCCAACCGCCGCTCCTGCGCCGTCAGGCGTGCGGCCAGGCTTTGCACGCTCGCCGGCAGGTCCGGGAGTCCCGTCGCCCAGGTCGCGAAGCCCGTTTGTTCCGCCATCTCCACGATCCGGGCGCGCAGCAGGTCCATGCGGCGCGTGGCGAGGTCCGCCGGAGCGCCGCTCTCCTCCGCGCCGCGGCGGAGCATGGCGAAGAACTCGCATCCCTCGGGCCCGCCCAGCCGGTCCAGTTGCCAGGCGCACAGGCCGAGCGCGCCGAGCTCCAGCAGAATCAGGGAAAATCCGGCCGGCGTGAAGCGCCAGGCATGGCAATCCTCGAACGCCGCTGCCGGCTCGGTGAACAGCGCCCGCGTGTCGGCCGGATTCGGCAACGCGCCGAGGAAGGCGGGAAGAGAAACGGAATGCTGCCCCCAGGCCGTGGTGCCGTCCATGCCGATCGCATAGGCCCGCTGGTCCCACAGCGCGCGGGCCGGATGGCGGGTGCGCTGGGCGAACAGCGCCTCCAGCACCTCCCCGGTCGTGGTGGCGGGGCGGAAATAGTCGAAGCAATACCGGTGATCGGGCACCGCCAGCGCGACCGTTCCGCCCTCGCGCAGCAGCACCGCGGCGGAGGCGAGGAACCCGGCCGGATCGGGCAGATGTTCGATCACATGGCTGGCGATGAGGCGGTCGAAACTGCCGTGCAGCGTGGCGGGCACGGCGGCGTGCAGGGGCCCGTCCTGCCAAACGGTATCGACCGGTTCGATCCGCTCCAGCGCCACGTCGGCGGCGGCGTATTTGGCGCGCAGGCCCGCCTGATCCAGATGATCGACCACATGCGTGATCCAGCCCGCCGCTTTCGGGGCGATCGGCGCGTGGCTGGCCCCGAGCTCCAGGATGCGCGTCGCGCCGCGTCGCGAAGGACCAAGCAGTCGCTCCTCGCGGGTCATCAGAGCGCGCTGCGGCGCGTGCCGCCGAGCCGCCGCAGCACCGGGCGCAAGGCCACCACAACCGGCAGCAACAGTGGCGCCAGGCGTGGCGAGCGCAGCACCGGCATCACCGCGGCCATCACGATGCGCACCCGCCAGCGGTGCAAGCGGGCGATCTGCCCGAGATCGCGCGCGGCGGCCACGATCGTCCCCGTGTCCCGCGTCTCGACCGCGAGCCGGTAGTCCTTCGCCACGCTGAGCAGGAACCGCGGTGCCAGCATGTCGCGCCGGTAGCGGCGTTCGCGCGGCAGGTCGTCGGGGAAGGCATCGAGCAGCTTCCGGAGATAGACCATGCGGCTTTCCGCCATGCGCGAAGAGTACGAACTGCCGCCGGGATGGATCCGCCAGCGCGACAGCGCGCGATCGATGAACGCGTTGTCGTAGCCGGCACGGAACAGGCGCAGGAACAGGTCGTCGTCCTCGTAGCCGCACAGCGCTTCATCGAAGCCGTCCACCCGGAGCAGGGCGTCGCGGGCGACCAGCGACCCCCAGGGCACCACGAACATATCGTTGGAAAGGCAGGCGAACAGGTCGCGTTTCGGATGATGGAAGGGCAGCAGCCGCAGGTAGCTCTGCGCCACCATGGCGCCGCCTTCATCGACCTCGTCGAGGTTGGAATAGGTCCAGCCGAGCGGCGGCGTACGCGGCGCAAGGAACGGCTGTGCCAGCGCTTCCAGATGCTCCGGATACCAGATGTCGTCCTGGTCGAGCAGCGCGACATGGGTGCCGGACGCGTGCCGGATCCCGAGGTTGCGGGCCGAGGACTGGCCGCCGTTCGGCTTCTGCAGCAGGGTCAGCGCCCGGCCGGCCGCAACCCGGCGCACCAGCTCCGCGCCAGCGTCGGTCGAGCCGTCATCGACGACGATGATTTCGGATGGCGGCAGGGTTTGCGCGAACACGCTCTCCAACGCTTCGGCGATGAACCGGGCGCCATTATAGAGCGGGATCACTACTGAAATTCGCAGCGCGCCGTGGATGGCCCGTCTGTCCGCCGCGCGGCTCGGCGCCGTGGCGCACAGCTGCGTGCTCTCGGCGACCCAGCGTTCGCCGATGGCGGCGAAGCGCTCCCGCACGCGGCGCAGCGAGGCGGCGTCCTGGAGCCGGCAGAGCGCGGCCACGGCCTCCGGCACCTCGGTTCCCACGGCCAGAACCCCTAGGCCGCTCGCATGCACGAACTCGAACCCCGGGTAGTGCTCGCGTAGTTCCGCGAACAGCCGCCAGACGCCGAAATCAGCCTCCCGCACGTTGGTGTCGTGGAACAGCACCACCGCGCGGTTCGACAGTTTCGGTAGCCAGGCTTCGAAGTCCCGGCGGACAGAGTCGTAGTCATGCGCGCCATCGATGTGCAGCAGGTCGATGCTGCCATCGGCGAAGCGCCCGGCGGCGGCCGCGAAATCGAGCCGCAGCAGTGTGGAGAAGGCGCGGTACAGCGGGTCGTGGAAGGACCGGAAGCCGGCGAACACGCTCTCGTCGTAGAATCCGGCGTGCTTGTCCCCCTCCCAGGTATCCACGGCGAAGCAGCGCGTCGGCAGGCCGCCCCGGCGGACCGCCTCGCAGAACGCCGCGTAGGAGACGCCGTGATGGGTGCCGAGCTCGACCAGCAGCCGCGGC
>JAKAZJ010000261.1 GCA_021826565.1 Pseudomonadota bacterium
AAGCGGGGCCGGAGGGGGACGGGATTCGCGGCGGCGCGGGAGGAACGGGTGCTGGCGTATCGCCTGGATGGGACGCGGGTGGATCGGGTGTTCGATGACCGGCGGGAGGCCTGGATGGAGGTATGAGCCGCGCCGACGCGGCGGCAGGCGATCCGGTTTCATTGGTCTGGTGGAGCCTACGCCCGTCATGGCGCGGCGTCCGTCACCCCACGCCATCCCGAGCCAGCATCCACTCCGGCAACTCCATCACCTGCCCCCCTTCCGTCCATACCAGAAACGCCCGCACCGTCCGCCCCGGCAGCGCGGCCCGCAGCACCGCGGCATACGCCGCCATCTGCCGCCGATACGCCACCGGCACGTCCGCCACCTCCACGGGCGGGCGGCGATTGGTCTTGTAATCCACCACCCAGACCGCCTCCGCCGTCACCGCCAGCCGATCGACCAGCCCGCCGACCACCGTGTCCCCGATCACGCCGGATAGCGGCACCTCGGCCCGACTCCCCGGTCCGAACGCCGGCGCCAGGTCGGGATGGTCCAGCACCGTCAGGACCTGCCCCGCCAGGCGCGCGGCCTCCCCGCCCGCCAGCCGGTTGCCGGGCCGCGCCAGGAACCGCAGCGCCGCGGCTTCGCGTGCGCCCGCCGCCAGGTCCGGCAGATGTTGCAGCAGCGCGTGCACCAGCCGCCCGCGCCGCAGCCCGTCCCCGCGCCCATCCAGCGGCGACATCGCGGCGGGTACCGGTCCGTCGCGCACCCCCTCCGGCCGGCTCGGCGCCAGCGGCCGAGGCCGCGCCGGTTCCGCCGCCGGCGCCTCCGCCCGCCAGTCCGGCGCCGCGCCGGCCCAGGAAGGCGGCGGGGCGGCGGGAGGAAACGCCGCAGTCCCGACCGGTGCCACCGGCGCGGTCTGGCCCGCCGCCAGTTCCCGCGCCTCCCCCGGCCAGGCCGAGAACGGCGCCGGCTGCGTCGCCAGCGCCGCGAAGCCGCGTTCCACCAGCTGGTACCAGCATCCCTCCGGCAGGTTCCGCGACGGCGCCCAGCCGCAGACCAGCAGCCGGTCCTCGGCCCGGGTCAGGGCGACGTAGAGCAGGCGGTTATGTTCCTCCATGCGGCGCTGCGCCGCCGCTTGCCGCAGCCGGTCCACGGCCGCGCAGCGATAAGTGGCGTTCGGGACCCAAAGCGGTATCTCGGTCCCATCCGCGGGATCGACGCCCCAGAGCAGGCCACGTTCGCTCGGCGGCAGCGCGGTGGTGTCCGGCAGGATCACCAGCGGGGCCTGCAATCCCTTGGCGCCGTGCACGGTCAGGATGCGCACGCTCTCCCCGGCTGCTTCCTGTTCGCGTTTCACCTCGGCGCCGGCGCGGCGCAGCCAGTGCAGGAACCCCTGCAGCGACGGCGGATGGACCGCGGCGTAGTCCAGTGCGGCGGCCAGCAGCTCGTCCACCGGCTCCCCGGCCTCGGCGCCCAGGCGCGCGAACAACCGGGCGCGCCCGCCCATTGGCCCCAGCGCCTCGGCCAGCAGCGCGTGCGGCGCGACGTAATCCGCCCGCGCGCGCAGCCCGGCGAACATTGCCCAGGCGCGGGTCCAGTCCGGGCGTTCCGCCGCGCGCTCGGCCAGTGCGTCCGCCAGGTGCCCGGCGCGCCCGAGCGCGAGCGCCATCAGCGACGGATCGTCGAGCCCGCCCAGCGGCGAGGTCAGGAAGCAGGCGAACGCCAGATCGTCCTGCGGCAGCAGCAGCGCGTCGCACAGCGCCAGCAGATCCGCCACCGCCGGCTGTTCGGTCAGCGTGATCCGGTCCATCCCCGCGGTCGGCACGCCGGCCGATTTCAGCGCCCGCAGCAGCGCACGGGCGAAATAATGGCGGCGGCGCACCAGGATCAACACGTCGCCGGCGCGCAGCCGGCGGGCGCGATCGGGCAGCTCCAGCGTGCCGATCGCACCGGCGATCCAGCGCGCGAGCGCTTCGGCCAGCGTCTCGGCGGCGGAGGGCTGATTCCGATAGCCTTCCGGCACGGACCAGGGCGGCGTCTCGGGCAGTTCGGGCGGCGGCGCCAGCGGCCAGAGCGTGACCGCCCCGGCGGCGCCGGCGCGATCGGCGAAATGGCGCAGGCTGCCGGGCGGGGCGATGCCGGCGGCGGCGGCCGGATCGGCGAACACCGCGTCGGCCAGCGCCAGGATCGGGGTGGTGGAACGGAACGAAACCTCCAGCGGCCGTTCCAACCACGTCCCGCCGCCCGCCCGCACCCGGTCGGCCAGCCGGCCGCGCCCGGCGTCGAACCCGTCCGCGTCCGCGCCCTGGAACGAGAAGATCGACTGTTTGCGATCGCCCACGGCAAACACGGTGCGCGGCCCGGGCGTGTCGCGCGCGCCGGTGCCGGCAAAGAACTCGGCCGTCAGCGCCTCGGCGACGCGCCATTGTTCCGGCGCGGTATCCTGCACCTCGTCCAGCAGCAGGTGATCGAGTCCGCCATCCAGCTTGTACAACACCCAAGCGGCGCCAGGATCGACCAGCAGCCGCGAGGTCAGCCCGATCAGGTCGTGATAATCCAGCTGTCCCGCGCGCTCCTTGTGCCGCGAAAACCCGCGCGCGACCGGCAGCGCCAGGCGCAGCAGGGCGGCGGATACCGCGGCGGTGGTCAACGCGCGGCGCTGGTCCTCGATCGCAACCACGCGGTCGCGTTCGGCGCGGCAGGCGTCGAGCAGCGCGGGGGCGATGGCGGCCAGTTTCTGGTTGACGAGGGCGCCATCGGCGCGCGGTTCGCCGCCTTTGGTCAGGAACCGCTCGGTCCAGGCGTCCCAGTGCTCGGCTCGGGTCGCCGCGTCGAGCGCCAGCCAGTCCAGCATCGCGCCCGCGCGCTCCGCGACCGCGGCAGAGCCGCGCGCGGCGATCGCGCGCAGGGCCACGCCCAGCGCCGCCGCGTCCGGCCAGGTGACGGCGCCGGCCAGCAGCGCGGCGTCGTCGGTGGCGGTCACGCCCAGCGCGCGCCGCTGCGCCGCCGCCAGCGCGGCGGGGTCGCGCCCGGCAACCGCCTCCAGCCGGGGACGCTCGGCGAGCAAGTTGCGGACCAGGTCGTGAAAATCCGCCGCCGAGACCAGCCCGGCCAGCAAGGTCAGTGCCGCCTCGCTGGGTGGATCGGCCGCGGCCAACATGTCCTCGCCCGCTTCGGCCAGGGCGTCTTCCTGGTCGTTGTCTTCGATCAGGCGGAAATGCGGGGAGATGCCGGCTTCCAGCGGGAAGCGGCGCAGCAGGGACTGGCAGAAGCCGTGGATCGTGCTGATCCGCATCCCGCCCGGCAGGTCCAGAACCCGCGCGAACAGGGCGCGCGCGGTGGCGCGGATGGCGGGGGCAGGCGTCACGTCCAGCGCCTGTAGCCGCGCGTCCAACGCCGCGTCCGACAGGCTGACCCATTCGCCCAGGCGGCGTTGCAGGCGCAGCGCCATTTCGGCAGCGGCGGCCTTGGTGAAGGTCAGGCACAGGATGCGCTCCGGCGCGGCACCGCCGAGCATCAGGCGCAGCAGCCGGTCGGTCAGCAGCTTGGTCTTGCCCGATCCGGCGGACGCGGCGACGAAGGCCGAGACGGCGGGATCGGCCGCCGCGCGCTGATCGGCGTTGGCGCGGGCGCGGGGCGTAAGGGCGGTCATGGCGTCGCGCCTATGCCAGGTCGTCGCCCGCTTGGCCGTCCATCTATTTGACCTTGCTGATTGCCCATTTGATATGCTGTGGCCCGTCCGCCCCGCCGGTCAGCACCACCTGCTCGCCGCGCCGCGGCTCCGGCCCGCCGAGATAGATGCTTTCTTCCACCGTCACCCTCGCCCCATCCGCGCGCAGCCGCCAGCCGCCGCCGCCGGGCAAGCGCAACAGCGCCGCCGCCCCGTCCTGCTGCGGGCTTGCCTGGACTGCGGGATGGAGATGGAAGCGGATTGCGAAGCTTTGCGGTGCCGCTGCCTCGATCACGTCCTCGCCGCGCAGATCCTCGCCGCTTTCGGCCAGATACAGGCGCCGCAGATGGGTCGCGCCGAACGGTTTCATCCAGCCGTCATGGCTGGCTTCCAACCAGTGCGCGCCGTTGGCTTCCTGGCGTTGTGCTTCGACTTTCGACGGCCGGCGGCCGAGGCCATCGGGGCGCAGTTCGGACGAGTTCACGTCGCTGATCACCAGGGTGGAATGCGCCGCGGTGGCGCGCGCGGCATCGCGCCATTCCGCCCCGCCGGCGGGGAAGGCACCGCAGTTCACGATCAGGCGTTCGCGTCCCACCGACATCTCGAACGACAAGGTGCCGGCATGGGCGCGCTGATCCAATCCGGGCGGCGGCGGCGCGCCGCAATCGACCAGCACCAGCGTGCGCGCGGCGGCCA
>JAKAZJ010000262.1 GCA_021826565.1 Pseudomonadota bacterium
CCGGAAAGCTGCAACAACTGCGGGGAGTTGATGGACCCGCCGGCCAGCAGGACCTCGCCGCGGACGCGGGCCTCGCGCTTCTGGCCGTTTTGCGTATAGGCGACGCCGACGGCGCGGTTGCCTTCGAAGATGATACGCTGGGCCAACGCGCCCGTCTTCACCCCCAGATTGGGGCGGCCTCGCACGGGATGCAGATAGGCGACCGCCGCCGAGGACCGCCGCCGCCCCCGCACCGTGACCTGGAGCGGGCCGACGCCCTCCTGCTCGGCGCCGTTGAAATCGGCGTTGTAGGGAATGCCGATCTCCTGCGCGCCGGCCATGAACGCGTCGTTCAGCTCGTGACGGGAGCGGAGATCGGAGACATGCAGCGGGCCGTCGCCGCCGTGATGGGCGTCGGCCCCGCGCTCCTGGTGCTCGGCGCGGCGGAAATAGGGCAGGACGTCGTCATACGACCAGCCGGTGCAGCCGAGCTGGCGCCACAGGTCGAAATCCTGCTTCTGGCCGCGGATATAGATCAGCCCGTTGATCGAGGACGAACCGCCCAGCACCTTCCCGCGCGGCCAGGGCATCCGGCGGTTGTCCAGCGTGGGAATCGGTTCGGTTTCGAACACCCAGGTGAGGTTGGGGTGGAAGATGTTGCGAAAGAATCCGGCGGGGATGTGGATCCACGGGTTGGTGTCCTTCCCGCCGGCTTCCAGCAGCAGGACCTGGTCGTGCGGGTTTGCGGTCAGGCGATTCGCCAGCACGCAACCGGCCGAACCGGCGCCGACGATGATGTAGTCGTATTCTTCAGTTTCGGACATTGTTGCGTTTCCCCGGGTGCGGTCGTTATCGTAGCAAGGCCAGTGCGTCGGCAATCGTCACCCCCGATCCGTCCGCGTGCAGGATCACCGGGTTGAACTCCAGCTCCGCGATCCGCCCGCGTTGCGCGCACGCGATCCGCGAGATCAGGGACGCCAGCGCCGCCACCGGCGCGGTCGGGATCGCGGGGGCACCGCGGAAGCCGCGCAGCAGCCGGGACGCGGTCAGGCTGGCGAGCATCGCCTCGGCCTCGGCCGGGCTGACCGGCGCGGGGCGATGAGCGACGTCGCCGAAAATCTCGATCGCGGTGCCGCCCAGGCCCAGCATCAGGATCGGGCCGAAGGTCGGGTCATCGACGGTACCGATGGCGATCTCGACGCCGGGCGGCGCCATGCGGCTGACCAGAATACCCTCGATCGTGGCGCCCGGCGCGCGTGCGGCGACGGCCGCGGCGATGGCGGCGTAGGCTTCCGCCACCGCTGCGGGATCGCGCAGGTTCAGACGCACGCCGCCGGCCTCGGTCTTGTGTGGGATGTCGGGGGACTGGATTTTCAACGCGACCGGGTAGCCGAGGGCATCGGCCGCGGCGACGGCTTCGCCACCGCTGCGCGCCAGGCGGTCGGGCGACGGCGGCAGGCCATGGGCGGCCAGCAGGGATTTCACGCGATACTCGGTCAGGACCGGCGGCAGCCCGGCGGGCACCGGCAGCGTGGCCAGCGGCGCCGGCGGGATGCGCGGGGTCTGCTCCGCCCAGGCGGTGTATTTCCCCAGCGCCGACCCCAGCGCGCGCAAATCCACATGCAGGAACACGCCGCATTCGGCGGCCCGCGCGCGCCCGAAGCCGGAGGGTTCGGTGTAGCTCCACACCACCACCGGCTTTTCTGCCCGCGCCACGATCGGGCCCATCAGCGCCGGGTCCAGCGTACTGCGGGTCTCGCTGGCAAACGAGCTGACCAGGACCAGGCTGTCGATCTCATCGCTGTCCGCCAGCAACCCCAGCGTGCGCATCAGCATCGGCCCGGTGTTCGATCCCTGCGCGGTGGTATCGACCGGATTGGCGGGCGCGGCGTAGCTTGGGGTGTATTCCCGGATCGCGTCCTGCAACGACGCGGACAGCGTCGGCAGAACCAGTCCGTTTGCCGTCAGCGTATCGGCCATCCACGCCCCGCCCCCACCCGAGACGGTGATGACGCCGACCCGCCGCCCGCGTGGCGGAGGGGTGGTCAAGGCAAGGCCGGCGAGTGCGACTGCCTCGGCCGGGTCCGCGGCCTCCATCACGCCATGGGCGGCGAACACGGCGCTGTATGCGGTGGCCGCGCCGGACAATGCGGCGGTATGGGACGCGGCGGCCCGGCTTCCGGCTTCCGAGCGGCCCACTTTGATCGCGATGATCGGCTTGCCCGCCGCCCGCGCCGCATCGGCGGCGGCGATGAAGCGGGCCGGGTCGCGGATCGCCTCGCAGAACATCAGCACCGCATCCGTGCGCGGGTCCGCGATCATGTAGTCCAGGAAATCGGCCGCGGTCAGATCTGCCTCGTTGCCGGTGGAGATGGCGTAGCTGATCGCCAGCCCCGCGGCGCGGGCACGCTGGAACAGCGAAAAACCGATCCCGCCCGATTGCGCGATCACACCAAGACGTTTCGTGGTCAGCGCGGCGTCGGTGGCGCGGGCTTCCACGGTGGGGCTGAAGGTAACGGCGACATTCCCGGGCGCGTTGTAGAAACCCTCGCAATTCGGCCCGGCGACGCGCGGCCCGCCCGGGCGGGTCAGCCGGTCCTGGGCGGCGCCGGTGCCTGCCTGCTCGGCAAAGCCCGACGTGATCACCACCGCATACGGCACGCCGGCGCGCGCGCAATCATCCAGCGCGGCCGGCACCGCGGCGGCGGGGACGGCGATGGCGGCAAGATCGATCGGATCGCCGCCGGCCGCGGTCAGCGAGGGATAGCACGCCAGCCCGTCGATCTCCGCATAACTGGGATTGACCGGAACAATCCGGCCCGCGAACCCGTTGTTGCGCAGATGCGCCAAAAGCAGCCCGCGGATCCTGTGCGGGTCGGGCGAGGCGCCGATCACCGCCACGCCACGCGGCCAGAAAAACCGCTCCAGCGCGTGCACCGCTCAGCGCCGATCGTTGAGGATACGGCGCGCGATCACCATGCGGTGGACCTCCGAGGGGCCTTCATAGACCCGCATCACGCGCACCTGCTGCGCCAGAAGCTGCAACGGCAATTCCTTGGTCATGCCCATCGCGCCGAAGGTCTGCATCGCGTGGTCGGTGACGGACCCGGCCATTTCGGTGGCGAAGACCTTGATCATGGACGCCTCGGTGCGCACATCCTGGCCGGAATCATGCTTGGCGGCGGCGTCCATCACCATCAGGCGGCACGCGTGGATCTGCGTTGCCGCCTCGGCCACCCACCACTGGATCGCCTGGCGGTCGGACAGTTTCGCGCCGAAGGTGACGCGATTCTTCGCCTGCTCGCACATCATCTCCAGCGCGCGCCGCGCGATGCCCAGGCACCAGGCGCCCATCTGCAACCGCCGCACCGTCAGGCGCAACTGCATCGGCGCGAAGCCGCGGCCGATCTGGCCGAGCAGATGGGAGGCCGGGATGCGGCAATCGTCGAACACGAGTTCATAGGTGCGCCGCCCGCCGATCATGGCGATCTCGCGCTCGATGATGAAACCCTTGGTGCCGCGTTCGACGATGAAGGCGGAAATCCCCTCCTGACGTTTGCCGTCGCCGGTGCGGGCCATGACGATCAGGAAATCGGCGGAGGGGACGCGGCTGACCCATATCTTGCGCCCGTTGATGACCCAGTCCGCGCCGTCCTGGACCGCGCGCGTGGTCATGCCGGCGGGATCGCCGCCGGCGCCGGGTTCGGAGATGGCGATGGCCGAGACCGCGCTGCCCTCCGCGTAAGGCTTGAGGTATTTCTCGCGCTGCTCGGGGCTGGCGACCGCGAGCAGCATGTGCAGGTTCGGACTGTCGGGCGGAAAGGTGAAGGGCACGACGGTGCGGCCTAGCTCCTCGTTGATCGCCATCAGCGCGACGCTGGGCAGGTTGGCGCCCCCGAGTTCCTCCGGCACATCCAGCGCCCACAGGCCGAGTTCGCGGCATTTCGCCAGCAGCGGGGCTTCTTCTTCGGCCGTGAGACCGAATTTCTGGCCTGCGGCCTCGCGCGCCAGCACGGATTTCTCCAGCGGCATCAGCTCCCGATCGACAAATTTCGCGACCAGATCGGCGAGCATCCGGTGTTCTTCGGCGATATCGAGCGGCATCCTGGCGTCCCCTGGCTTACGGTCCGGAAACGCTACGGGAGCAGCGCGCGGAGGTCCATCCGCCCGGCGTTCATGCCAGGGTCGTCCGATTGTCGTCAGATCGTCGTCCGATTGTCGTCAGATCGTCGTCAGATATTTCTCCGCCTCCAGCGCGGCCATGCAGCCGGTCCCCGCGGCGGTCACAGCCTGACGGAAAATCTTGTCCTGCACGTCGCCGGCCGCGAACACGCCGGGGATCGTCGTGCGGGTGCTGCCCG
>JAKAZJ010000263.1 GCA_021826565.1 Pseudomonadota bacterium
TTGCAGGAGCAGGCGCTGCGCGACGTGCCCTATGTGCCGCTGGGACAGTTCTATCCTTCGACCGCCTATCGTTCGGACCTGGCCGGAATCCTGAACGGGTTCGTGCTGTTCTGGAACGTGCGGCTTGTGTGACGCCGGCGTCCCCCGCCCGCACGCGGGCGGGGGGGGCAGGCTCAGAACGTGCCGATGAAATCGCGCTTGCCCAGTTCCACGCCGTTATGGCGCAGCAGGGCGTAGGCGGTGGTGGCGTGGAAGAACACGTTGGGCAGGCAGAAATGCAGCAGATACGGCCGGCCCTTCATGGTGCGGCTGTTGGTGCCCTGCATCCAGGTGATGTCCTTGTCTTCGGTGCCCGCGATCGCGTCCGCGGGGACCGAGCGGACGAAGTCGAGCGAGCGGGTCACCCGGTCCTTCAACTCGGCGAAGCTGGCGCCGTCCGTGCCGGGAAAATCGGGAAGCGCGACGCCGGCCAGGCGACCGGGGGCGAAGCGCGCGAAATCGGCGGCCTGACGAACCTGGCGCGCCAGGGTGAACATGTCGGGGTAGAAGCGGGCCTGAAGGAAGGCTGCTTCCTCCAGCTTCTTCTCCGCGGCATGGGCCGCGGCCTTGTCCAGGACGGCGGCGAGCGTGGTCAGAACCTGCGCGCAGACCGGGACGCAGGCGTCGTACATCGAGAAAGCCATGGGTTTCCTCCGTTGTCGGGTTGCGCCGGCAGTCAAGCCGATGCGGAGGGTGCGCGCAATCGCAGACCCGATTTGCGCGCCGCGTGCAGGTGTGCATCCTGCCTCGGGTCATCACGTGGGAGGACCAACCATGGCGGGCATGTTGGACGGCAAGACCGCACTGATCACCGGCGCCGGCGGCGGGATCGGGCGTGCCGCGGCCCTGGTGTTCGCGCGCGAGGGCGCCCGCGTCGCCTGCGCCGACGCCAATCGCGACGCCGCGACCGACACGGTGGCGATGGTCAACGCGATCGGCGGGCAGGCCGTCTCGATGGGCGGGGACGTGACCGACGATGCCACCGTGCAGGGGCTGATCCGCGCCACGCTGGATGCTTATGGGCGGCTCGATTGCGCGTTCAACAACGCTGGCATCGCGGGGTATCAGGTGGATGCCTCAGGCAAGCGCACGGCGGAATGGTCCGAGGCCGCGTTCGACCGCATGATCGGGGTCAATCTGAAGGGCGTGTGGCTGTGCATGAAGCATGAGTTGCTGCACATGGCGGCCCATGGCGGAGGGGCGATCGTCAATACCGGCTCGATCGCGGGGCTGGTGGGGCTGCCCACCTCTTCGGCCTATGTCGCGGCCAAGCATGGGGTGCTGGGGCTGACCAAGACCGCGGCGATCGAATACGCCGCCGACAAGATCCGGGTGAACGCGGTCTGTCCCGGCTATATCCGCACCAAGATGACCGAGGACGTGATGTCGCGGCGCGGCGAGGCGCTGATGGCGATGGTCCCGTTTCGCCGCCTGGGCACGCCCGATGAAATTGCCGAGATGGTGGCCTGGCTCTGTTCCGATCGCGCGTCCTACGTGACCGGCGCGTGCTACAATGTCGATGGCGGGTATATGGCCGTGTAGCCGGGGGTTGCGGCCGGCGTCGCGCTGGTCGAGCATGGGTCTTCCGGGGGAGAAGCAAGATGAAATTCGGCGTGATGATCCGCGGCCAGTATCCGCAGGGCGATGACATGCGTGCCCGGTTGCGCGAAGATCTGGACTTCGCGCGCCGCGCCGAGGCGCTGGGATATGATTCGATCCTGAAGGGATCGCATTACAGCTCGCACCCGTTCCAGTCGGTGCAACAGATCCCGTTCCTCGCCCAGGTGGCCGCGCTCTGCCCCAGGTTGCGCATCGTCGCGGGGGTGGTGCTGCTGCCGTTGCACAAGCCGCTCGATCTGGCGGAACAGCTCGCGACGCTCGATATCATGAGCGACGGCAAGTTCGTGTTCGGCGTCGGGCTGGGCTACCGCGAAGTGGAGTTCCAGGCGTTCGGCACCACCCAGAAAGCCGCCCCGGCCCGGCTGGAGGAGTGCCTGGCCACGATCCGCCGGCTCTGGGCGGAGGATTTCGTGACGCAGGAGGGGTCTCATTTCCGCCTGGAAAACGCCAACTGCACGGTCAAGCCGGTGCAGAAACCTGGCCCTCCGGTGTGGTATGGCGCCAACGCGGACGCCGGCATCCGTCGCGCCGCGCGGATCGCCGATTGCTGGTACATCAATCCGCACAGCACGATCGCCACCATCATCCGCCAGCTGGATGTCTATAAGCGGGCGCTGGAGGCTGCCGGCAAGCCGATGCCGGTGGAGCTGCCGGTGATGCGCGAGGTGTATATCGCCGCCTCGCGCGCCGAGGCGATCCGCCAGGCGCGCCCGTCGATCGAGGCGAAATACGCCGCCTACCGCGCCTGGGGCCAGGACAAGGTGATGCCGGCCGGGGACGGTTTCGATCGCGATTTCGACAGTCTGATCCAGGACCGCTTCCTGTTCGGCTCCCCCGCCGAGGTGACCGAACAGGTGCTGGACCTGAAACATCGCCTGGGCGTGAATTATATCGTGTTCGGCTCGCATTGGCCGGGCATGTCGTTCGCCCAGTCGGTGGAGCAGATCACGATGCTGTCCGAGCAGGTGGTCCCGGCGGTGATGACCGGCTGACCGCGGTCACGTCCGCGTGGAGATCGGGTGTTCGGGATCGGCCAGCTGCTCGCGGTCGCGCCAGTCCGATCGTGCGTAGTTGATCTCCATCAGCCGACGCACGCCGCGGATCGGGCGTTTCTCGAACCCATGCCAGGTGGCCGGACCGGGGACGAAGATCACCGCGGAGTTGAACGCCGCCGATGATCGCCCCACCCAACGCCGCGCTTCGTCATAGATGTCGGTGCCCCAGCCGGCGGCTTCCGGGCCGGTGCAGAGATAGATCACCATCGAGAACAGCTTCTCCGGGATGTCGCGATGCGGCTCCAGCCAGGCGCCGTCCAGGTCCTGCATGTATTCCATGCGCAGGAAACCGCCATCCGCGGCGATGTTGCAGGTGTCGGCCAGCAGCCGCGCGACCGCGGGACGTTGCAGCGCGTCCGTCAGCACCGCGCAAGCCGGGTAGTCGCGGCGCATGGCCGGCGTGATGAAGCAGCGAGATGCGTTGTAGCTGTCGCGGGTTCCGTCGGTGTTGCCCAGCACCGGCGGCGCGATCGGCATCAGCAGCAGCGCGGTCGCCAGTTGTTCGGGCAGCACATCGGCCAGCCTCCAGTGGCGGTACGGGGTATCGTCGCGGCGCGCCGCGCGCAGCGCCGCCATGAAGCGGGACGCGACGTCCTCGATCGTGGGAACCGGGGGGAAGGACATGGCTCAGCGCGGCGCGTATTCGATCGCCTTGCGCAGCAGCGGCACCGATTTGGCAAAAGCGCTGACGCTGTGGCGCAGGTATTCCTTGCGCACGTACCACTCGGAATCCACGTAGCAGAGTTGCAGACTCATGCGCTGTCCTTTCTGCGGCAGGAAGCCGTGCCAGGAATGGTCGCAGACGCGAAACATCAGCATCCGGCCGAACTCGGGGGCAAATTCGAACGCGTAATCCTCGCGGTCCTCGCTGCGCAACACGCGCAGCCGGCCACGCTCGTACGGCCACTCGCGGGAGAAGCCGAGCAGGACGGTCACGATCTTGTGCTTCGAATCCGGATGCGCGTGGCCTTCGTTGTAGTGGCCGGTGGTGTTGCCCATCATCACGATCGCCGGCGGATAGGGCGACAGGTCCATGTCGAACTTGCGTTCCACCAGGCTGCGGAAGCGCGGGCTCAGCAGGTCGCGCACCACCGCGGCGAAGCGCGGGCCGTAGCGCAGGTCGGGCAGCGCGTAGCTGCCGCGGTCGGGGATGTCCGGGGCGTCGTCCAGAACGCTGGTCTTCAGCGCCGGGGGCAGAGCGCTCTCGACGAAGGCGAAGTCGTAGGGATCGCGTTGCAGCGGCGCGGCCGCGATCGCGGCTTCGTCCAGCATCGTCAGCGGCACGTCGGTCGGGTGCATCGCGGTGGCTCCGTTGTCTCGCCCGCGCGATCACGCGCAGCCGAGGCCGGCGGCCGCATTGATCTCGATCAAACGTGACGGAGCCGAACCCGGCGCGGTGGTTGCAAGCGCGGCGGGGGGACCGTATCGGAGAGGTCAAACGCAAGGCGATCATGGAAGATCTGCTGTTCCTGTGCCACCGGCTGCCGTTGCCGCCCGACCGCGGCGACCGGATCCGCATGACGCATGTGCTACGTCACCTGGCCGGGTCGTTCCGGGTGCATCTCGGCTGCCTGATCGATACGCCGGATGCGGCGCTGTATCTGCCGCAGCTGCGC
>JAKAZJ010000264.1 GCA_021826565.1 Pseudomonadota bacterium
GTCAAACCGAAGCTGCCGACATGTTCGCCGCTGGCAAGCTGGCGCAGCCAGCGATCCTTCTGCGCATCGGTGCCGAACGTGTCGAGCACGACGCAGGTGGGGGAATTATGGACCGAGACCAGGGTGGAGACGGCGCCGTCGCCGGCGGCGATTTCTTCGAGCAGGGCGGCGTAGGTGACCGGGTCGAGCTCCGAGCCGCCCCATTCGGCCGGCGTGGTCGCGCCGAGGATGCCGAGCGCGCCAAGCTCGGCGATGATTTCCGGCTCGATCCGGGCCTGCTTCTCGCGCCCGGCGGCGAGCGGCGCGAGGCGCTCGAGGCCGAACTGGCGAGCCATGTCGAGCACGAGCGGATCTGGGGTCATGGCGGGGCTCCTGGTGGGTGCCGTGACCGGGGCGCGGCAACGGCAGGTTTACCGCCACGATGCCTTGATGGGAAACTCGGGAAAAACCGGGGGGGGCGGCGGCGCCCGGGGAGTGGCGGCACGGGCAGCGGTCAGCGGGGCCTCTGCGGACCGTCCCTGCTTCCGCCTGCGTGATCCGCGTGATATGGCGTCGGACGCGATGACCGCGTTCCCGTCGCGGAGAAGCTCGGCGCCCGGGGCTCGGAGAATACCCGCAAGCCGCAGCGCGCCGCTTACTCCGACCCCACCCATTCCGGCGGGCGTTCCCGCACAAGTTCGATTGAGTTTCACACTCTGATCCCAATGGCCGAACCGAAAAAGAAGACCCTGATCTCCCACGGCATCGCCGCGCAGAATCGCAAGGCGCGGTTCGACTACGCGATCCGCGATACGGTCGAGGCCGGTCTGGTGCTGAAGGGGCCGGAGGTGAAATCGCTCCGCCTCGGCCGCGCCACCCTGACCGAGGCCTGGGCCGGGGAACGCGAAGGGGAGATGTGGCTGTTCAATGCCTATATCCCGGAATACCAGGGCGGCGTGCTGTCGCGTTTCGAACCGCGCGCGCCGCGCAAGCTGCTGCTGAAGAAGAAGCAGATGCAGTCTTTGGCCGGCGCCGTCGCGCGCGACGGCGTGACGCTGGTGCCGTTGCAGATCCATTTCAACGACCGCGGCCGCGCGAAAGTGCTGCTGGGTCTGGGGCAAGGCCGCAAGAAAGCCGATAAGCGCGCCGCCGTCGCCGCGCGCGACTGGCAGCGCGACAAGGCGCGGCTGATGAGCACCCGAAGACGCGACTGATGCGCGCCGGAAGATAAGTCTCCTGCCGACCGCGCCGGTTTGGCCGGCTGCGGCGCGCGCAATCAATCCCGCGTGACCGCCCGGGCCAGCGCCCCCAGCGCCGCGTTGATCGCGATCCCCGCCAGCGCCAGCAGCACCAGGGCTGCGAACATGCGCGGAATCTCCAGCCGGTACCCGGACTCCAGGATGCGATAGGCCAGCCCCGACGCGAAGCCGCCGGAACCCGCCACGAACTCGGCCACCACCGCGCCGACCAGCGCCAACCCCCCCGAAATGCGCAGCCCGGTCAGAAAATGCGGCACCGCGGACGGCACCCGCAGGCGCCACAACACCCGCGCCCGCGAGGCGCCGTATAGCCGGAACAGATCCAGCAGCTCCGGCGCCACCGCCTCCAGCCCCGTCACCGTGTTGGCGAAGACCGGGAAGAACGCAACGATCGTCGCGCACACCACCAACGAGACGAACGGATCGCCCACCAGCACCACGATCAGCGGCGCGATCGCCACGATCGGCGTGACCTGCAAGACCACGGCCCAGGGCTGGATCGCGGCCCGCGCCAGCCGGCTGGCCGCCATCAGCAGCGCCATCGCCACCCCCAGCACCGCGGCCGCGATCAGCGCGGCGCCGGTCACCGCCAAGGTCGAGACCAACGAGACCAGCAGCAGCCGCGGCGCGGCCAGGAACGCCGCCACGATCGCCAACGGCCCGGGCAGGAGATACTCCGGCACCCGGAACGCCCACACCGCGCCCTGCCAAGACGCCAGCACCAGCAGGCCGAACGCGGTCGGCGCCAGGCGATCGCGGATCATGCCAGCACCGCGGTCATCGCCGCCGCAACCTGCGCGACCAGCGCCGCATAGGCGGGCGCCTGGCGTCGGTCCGGCGCGTCGGGCAGATCGGCCGCGATCTCGCGCGCGATCCGCCCCGGCCGCGGTGTCATCAGCACGATGCGGCGGGCAAGATAGCAGGCTTCATAGATCGAATGTGTCACGAACACGATCGTGCAGCCCGCCTCGCGCCACAGCGCCCGCAGATCGGCCTGTAGCTTGTGACGGGTGAATTCATCCAGCGCGGCGAAGGGTTCGTCCATCAACAGCAAACGCGGCCGGGTGATCAAGGCCCGCGCGATCGAAACCCGCATCCGCATCCCGCCCGACAGCGTGCGCGGCCGCGCATCCGCGAATCCCGCCAGGCCCACGGCGGCGAGCGCGGCCGCCACCTGGGCGGCGGCGTCCGGCGGCGGCGCGGGGCGCAGCGCGAAGGGCAGCGCGACATTCGCCGCCGCCGAGGCCCAGGGAAGCAAGGTGGGGTCCTGGAACACGAACCCGATCTCGCCCGGCGCCGGCTTGCGTCCCCCCGCCCAGGCCATGGTGCCGCGATCGGGCCGATCGAGCCCCGCGATCAGCCGCAGCAGCGTCGATTTGCCGCAGCCGGACGGGCCGAGAAGGGCAACGAAATCGCCCTCGTTCACGGTCAGTCCGACCTCGTCCAGGGCGGTGACGCCACCCGGGAACTGGCGCGAGATCCGGTCCAGTTGCAGCATCCTAGGCAATCCCCCGCCGTGCTGGCCAAGCTCGGTCGATACCCCGCGCCCCGAGTGCCGGCAACAATCTCGCGGGTTCATGCTTCGCTAACCCGGCGCGGCCAGTCTGGCGTGACCATGACTTCGATCCCCCAGGCTGGCGCGGCCGCGGCCGCGTGGTCCGACCCGATCGGATCGGACAAGCATCATTGGCACCGCTATGGCGGGTTCTATCGCGCCCAGTTCGCGCGCCTGGGGCCGGTACGCCGCGTGCTGGAGTTCGGCGTGCTGCACGGCGCCTCAATCCGCTGGCTGCGGCGGCTGTTCCCGGCCGCCGCGATCGTCGCGATCGACCGCGACCCGCCCCGGCCCGACTGGCCGCGCGATGGCGGCATCCGCTACCTGACCGCGGATCAGGGGGATGCGGCGGGTCTGGCAAAGGCGCTGGGGGCGCTGGGCGACGGATTCGATCTGGTGATCGAGGACGGCAGCCATGTGCCAGCGCATCAGGCGCGCAGCCTGGCGCTGGCGTTCCCGCTGCTGCGCCCGAGCGGCCTCTATATCGCCGAGGACCTGCATAGCGCGCTGCCGTCGCATCCGCTGGCGCGCGGAGCGGCGGGAACCAGCGCGCTGCATCTGCTGCTGGCGATCGAGCGGGCGCGCGCGCTGGACCGGGCCCTGACGGCGGCGGAAGCGGACGCGCTGGCGGCGGACGGCAGCTTCTCGGCGGACGAAGTGGCGGGGCTGGATCGGCGGATCGGCGCGGCGTTCTTCCATCGCCGCGCGGTGTTGCCGCTGTCCTGCTGGTCCTGCGGCGGCACCGCGTTCGATCTGGCGCGGCTGCGCTGCGGCTGCGGGATGGATCTGGGGATGGAGGGGGCGGACTCGCTGACCGCGGCGGTCTGGGCGCGACCGCGGGGGGAGGCGGCTGGACCACCGTGTTGACGGCGCCCCCGTCCAGCGCCCCCGGCCGTGGCCGGATTCTGCACACGCTCAGGCTGGCAGCACGCGGAGTTTCGTGCCGTGTCCCCGCTATCGCGGTCCGTCCAGCACCAGCATCAGATCGGTGTCCCCCGTCGCCTCGCCGGCCGCGGTGATCAGCGCATGCGCCTGCCCGCGATGGTGGGTCTGGTGGTTGAAGAAATGCACCACCAGAAAATCCCGCCGCGCCCGCATCTCGCGCTGCGCGGAGCCGGAGAACCAGCTCAGCTCCCCGTCCAGCCAGGCCGCGTCCACCCGCCCGGCCCAATCCGAGATTCGTGCATCCAGCGCCTCCCGCGCCGCCGCCAGCGCGGGGAACGCGGCGATCATCCCGCCGCTGTCGCGCTGCGCCACCGCCGGCCGCTCCCCGCCATCGAAGCGCGACATCCACATCGTATCACCCCATACCAGGTGGCACAGCGTGCCGTGGAGCGAGCCCCAGAACGCGCCCCGCTGCGCCCGCCGCGCCGCGTCCGGCAGCCGTGCCGCGGCGGCGTAGAGACGACGGTTCATCTCGGCGTTGTAGGCCGCCATCGTGCGCACGAACCCTGGTTCGATCATGGTCCGGGCGCCGCCAGGAATGTCCGCCCTGCCCCGGTGATCCGCACCAGCGCCGCGCGACCGT
>JAKAZJ010000265.1 GCA_021826565.1 Pseudomonadota bacterium
CGACAGGAACGAGACGATCCGCGCGTTCGATCCCGCCACGCAGCGCAGCCTGGCGGAGGGCGCGCGCCGGTCATTGGTGCTGCGCCCGGTCTCGGAAGTGCCGCTGGACGCTGCTTCGGTGGCGCGGTTCCGCTCCGGCTGGCGGGAGGCGTTCGGCCAGGCGGCGGCGGCCGATCCGCTGTACCAGTCGATCTCGGACGGGCGGCGCCATCCGGGGATGGAGCACTGGCTGGCGCTGTTCCACGAGCGGCTGGAGACGCTGCTGGACTACCTGCCGGGTGCCTCCGTCAGCCTGGATCACCAGGCGACGGAATCCCTGGCGGCGCGGCTCGAAATGATCGCCGATCACTATCAGGCCCGCCGTGGCCCGTCGCGCGATGGCGAGGTGCCGTATCGTCCGCTGCCGCCGGCGCTGCTGTATCTGGACGCGGCGGGGTGGGATGCGATGCTCGCGGGGGATGCGTGCGTGGCGTTCTCGCCGTTTGCGCCGCCGGATGGGACGTCGCCGGATGGGGCGTCGGCGCGCGTGGATGGCGGCGGGCGGCCGGGGGCGATCTTCTTTTCCGCCTCGCAAGGTCCGGGGGCGGCGCTGACCGCTTTCAAGGCGCAGGTGGTGCGCTGGGCCGATGACGGGCGACGCGTCGTCGTGGCCGCCTGGACGCGCGGTTCGCGCGAGCGGATTGCGGCGCTGCTGCGCGAACACGGCATAAGCGGCGTGGCGGCGGAGCCGGATTGGCCGGCGGTGCGGCGCAAGCCGGCCGGGTCCGTTTCGCTGGTGGTGCTGGGGCTGGAGCGCGGGTTTCTCTCGCCGCCGGGCGGGGAACGGCTGGCGCTGGTGGCCGAGCAGGATCTGCTGGGCGAGCGCATCGCGCGTCCGCCGCGGCGGCAGAAACGCGCCGATCAGTTCATCGCCGAGGCCACCGAGATCGCGGTCGGCGATCTGGTGGTGCATCAGGAATACGGCATCGGCCGCTATGACGGGCTGGCGACCCTGACCGTGTCCGGCGCGGCGCATGATTGTCTGCGATTGATCTACGACGGCGAAGAAAAATTATTCCTGCCGGTCGAAAACATCGAGATCCTGTCCCGTTACGGGGCCGAGGGCGGCGGCGTCGCGCTCGACAAGCTGGGCGGCACGGGCTGGCAGAATCGCAAGGCGCGGATGAAATCGCGCATCCGCGACATCGCCGGCGCGCTGATCCGCACCGCCGCCGAACGTCAGCTGCGGACTGCCGAGACGCTAGCGCCGGCCGAGGGCGCGTTCGACGAATTCTGCGCCCGCTTCCCGTTCGCCGAGACCGAGGACCAGACCCGCGCGATCGCCGATGTGCTGGAGGACCTGGCATCGGGCCGGCCGATGGACCGGCTGATCTGCGGCGATGTCGGCTTCGGCAAGACCGAGGTCGCGCTGCGGGCGGCGTTCGTCGCCGCGATGGCGGGCACCCAGGTCGCGGTGGTGGTGCCGACCACGTTGCTGGCGCGGCAGCATTTCCGCACCTTCTCCGAGCGGTTCGCGGGGCTGCCGGTGCGGGTCGCGCAGCTGTCGCGCATGGTGGCGGTCAAAGACGCTGCCGAGGTGCGCAAGGGGATTGCCGACGGCTCGGTCGATATCGTGATCGGCACGCACGCGCTGCTGGCCAAGGGGATCGAGTTTTCCGCGCTGGGGCTGCTGATCATCGATGAGGAGCAGCATTTCGGCGTTGCGCACAAGGAACGCCTGAAGGCGCTGCGCGCGGACATGCACGTGCTGACGCTGACCGCGACGCCGATTCCGCGCACCTTGCAGCTTGCGCTGTCGGGGCTGCGGGAAATGAGCCTGATCGCCACCCCGCCGGTCGATCGGCTGGCGGTGCGGACCTTCATCATGCCGTTCGACCAGGTGGTGATCCGCGAGGCGATCCAGCGCGAGCGGTTCCGTGGCGGGCAGGTCTTCTGCGTGGTGCCGCGGGTCGAGGATCTGCCGCGCATGGCCGATCGGCTGCGCGAGATCGTGCCCGAGACGCGCATGGCGCTCGCGCATGGGCGGCTGGCGCCGTCCGAGCTGGAACGGGTGATGACCGAGTTCGGCGACGGCAAATACGACATCCTGCTGTCCACCAATATCGTGGAAAGCGGGCTCGATATGCCCGCGGTCAATACGCTGGTGATCCATCGCGCCGACATGTTCGGGCTGGGGCAGCTCTATCAGCTGCGCGGGCGCGTGGGCCGCGGCAAGCAGCGGGGCTATGCCTATCTGACCTGGCCGCAGATGCACCGGTTGTCGGCCGCGGCGGAGAAGCGGTTGACCGTGATGCAGACGCTGGATTCGCTCGGCGCGGGGTTCACGCTGGCCTCGCATGATCTGGATATTCGCGGTGCCGGGAATCTGCTGGGCGACGAGCAATCCGGGCATATCCGCGAGGTCGGCATCGAACTCTACCAGCAGATGCTGGAGGATGCGGTGCTGGAACTGCGCGGCGCCGAGGGCGCGCGGGCGGACGCCAATCGCGACTGGACGCCGAATATCGCGCTGGGTCTGCCGGTGCTGATCCCCGAGGCTTACGTGCGCGACCTGCCGGTGCGGCTGGGATTGTATCGCCGTATCGGCGCGCTGGCGGCCGATGCCGAAAGCGAGGCGATGGCCGCGGAGCTGGTCGATCGGTTCGGCCCGCTGCCGGAGGAGGTCGAGAATCTGCTGTCCGTGGTGGCGCTGAAACGCTCCTGCCGCGCGGCGGGGGTGGAAAAGATCGAGGCCGGGCCGAAGGGCATGGTGCTGACGTTCCGGCGCAACGCGTTCGCCAACCCGGCCGGGCTGGTAGGGTGGTTGGGCAAGCAGGGCGGTCTGGTGCGACTGCGGCCGGATCATAAATTGGCGATCGTGCGCGAGATGGACCTGGCGCTGCGGCTGCGCACGGCGCGCGAGGTGCTGGGGGCGCTGGTGAAGCTGGTGCGTCAAGGGCGGGTGTAGCGGCCGTCTCGGAAAGGTGCCGGCATTCAAACGAAGACACCGCCATCCGCTCGGGGGAACTGACCGAGCGCTTCGCCTATGATCGCCGATCAACGGGCGACCAACGCGGTAACACATCCCATAAAAACGCCCACGGGTCATGCCGAATAGAAGCGCTGCCGAGAGCGTTCGATCCTGGCGCGGACGAAGGGGTTTGGTACCGCGCCCTCCATCACCAAATCAACCCGGTTTCCTGATATCCCGGCCAACGCATCGCGCAGCGTCGGATGTTCATGGATCGACGGATGTTGGCGCGGATTATACGCTACCAGAAAACCCAGATCCGAGCAGCCCGGATCGAAAGCCACTTCGCGTGCCGCCGAGCCGAACAGATCCAGCCGGAGCACATAAAACCGCCGGCCGAGGACGCGGATCATGGCAAGCTCCCGCGCGGGATGTTACATCAGTCGGTGAAATCCCTGATTGTCGGCCATCTTGTATCGATTTCGTGATTGCCAGGTGAGGCCGGGGCAAGACGGGCGAACGCGACGCCAGCCATGTATCGATTGCTTCATCGGACGATCGTGTTGCATTCGCGCGGCCGCAAGACACGACACGCCCTCCGTGTCCTCCATCTGTCTCACCTTTGCTTCTCCGTGTTAAAATCGAAGGCCGCGGCCCGCACCGGCTCGGCCCGTGCCCCGCCGTCGCGTCCCCCCCCGACCCGGTTCGGAATCCCCGACGGCAGTCGCGCACTGCATCACCTAGCCCCGTGCCGCGGGCGGCCGGAAGCTTTAACACGGAGAAGCAAAGGCGAGGACGATCGAGACCACGGAGAAGATGCCAGGCTGGCGCTGATCCCGGAGGGCCATCCGCGGCACATTGCGGCCGCACGATCGGAGATGGACCGGCAGACCCTGCGGGACTGGGTGCATCGCTACAACGATGAGGGCGTGGCGGGTCTTCTGTCGATCGGGACCGGTGGACGTCAGGCCTTGCTGACACCGCCGCAAATGGCGGAATTGAAGGATAGGCGCATGCCCCCTCTCATGGTGAAGGACAACCGGCACGACGCGGTGCACCTGTACGTGACCGTCTGCCCGGCCCGTGGCGTGGGCGCTGCCATCATCATGCCCGCGGTCGATGCCGAGGCGATGAATGAACATCTCAAGGAAACCAGCACGCAGGTGGCCGCGGGTGCCCACGCCGTGGCGGTCCTGGACGGCGCCGGCTGCTGAGCGCGCCGGACAACGTCGCCCTGTTCTCGTTGCCGCCGTATGCACCGGAATTGAACCCGATGGAGAACGTCTGGGAATACCTGTGCGGCAACAAGCTGCGTGCGGTCGTCCGGGACACCGACGACGCAATTGTCGCGCCAT
>JAKAZJ010000266.1 GCA_021826565.1 Pseudomonadota bacterium
AACAGCTATCGGAGCTAGCGCGATAGCCCTGCGAGAATCAGGGAGCGCAGAACGCACAGCGCAGCCGGAACCCGTCGCGCCCGCGTTCGCGCTGGAGCCAGGTCAGCAGCTCCGCCTCGGTCGTCGCGCAGACTTTGATGTAGCTCTCGCCCGTGAACGGACTTGGCGTGGTGGCCCTCGTGGCGAAACGAATCGTCCAACAGGTCGCACGATGCAGGTTGGCGGAACGGGTACTTGGGCGACGGCCAGCGTTCAGGACAAAGCCGTCCGGATGGTTGTCAAGCCAGCGCAGGTACGGGACCTCGTCGGCACCCGAGCGTTCGGCAAACACGACCACAGAGCCGGGCAGAGTCATGGCGCGGTTTCCTGGGCAGCGTGGAGCAGGCTCCGCACGTAGGTGGTGTTCTGCGACAGAGGCCCCAGATCCGAGCGCGGCAACCGGCCGGCTCGGTAGCGGTCCCAGACTGCGGCGAGCTTGCCGAATTCGGCCTTGTGGATGGTGCGTTCGGCACGCATCCGACCACCGAAGACCGTCACCGTCTCCGTCGTCATCGCAATAATCCGGAACGAACCGCCAGTGCAGGATTTGGCAATGCTCCAATTGCGGATCGCGATGCCAGGAGTGAGCATCCGCTGGATGCGCGACCAAATCGCGTCAAAATCTACCGGCATTGTCTGCGTCTTTCCGTTGTCGATGTGTCTTGTGTCATGTCGTTACGCCCCATCCACTATCGCCTGGGCGCATTTCTCCGCCGTCATCAGCACCGGAAAATTAGTATTCGCGCACGGCACCACGGGGAAGATCGACGCATCCACCACGCGCAGCCCGGCGATCCCGCGCACCCGCCCGGCCGGGTCCGTGACCGCCATCGGATCGTCCTCGGCGCCCATGCGGCACGTGCAGGAGGCGTGCCAGACGCCCACCGCCGCCTTGCGGCAGAACGCTTCCAGCTGGTCGTCATCGGCCAGCAGCCCGTCCAGCGTGAACCCTTCCATGATGAGCTTGCGGATCAGCAGCGAGCGCAGCGCCGCGGGTCCGTCGAGCAGCTTCGCCATCGCCGTAGTCAGCCATCGGTTCTTGCGGTTGATCAGCCCCACCTGGCGGACCTTGTCCGAATAGCTCGCCGGGAACGGATCGGTGGTGACGGCCTGCATCGCCGGTGTGCGATGCCATTCGGCCGAGCGGCGCACGCCGTCCATCAGCCGCTGCAGATCGCGCTGGTCCGACAGCAGGTTGAACGCCACCGTCGGTTCGGCGAACGGATCGGACGACGCCAGCGTGACGGATCCGGTTTCCGAATAAGTCTTATAGACCGAAATGATGAACGATCCGATCTGCTCACCCACCGCGTGCCACGAGGTCTTGTTGGTCACGCCGAGAAACATGTCGCCCGCGGGCACGTCCGCGAGGCCAGAGGAATAGCGCAGCGCGACGTACATGTGCCTGCGCGACCAGTCTTGCAGGATGCGCGCGTGCGGCTTTATGAACGCTGCGACCGCCACCGCCGGATGGTCCATGAGGCGCTTGCCGACACCGGGCAGGTTCACCAGCGGCGCGATCCCAAGCGCGCGCAGCTCCGCCACCGGGCCGATGCCGGCACGCAACAGATGCGCCGGCGAATGGATCGCGCCGGAAGACAGGATCACTTCGTTCGCGGTGAAGTGCTGCGGCCGGCCGCCGATGCGGGCGGTGACGCCGGTGCAGCGCGTGTCATCGAAGGTCAGGCCGGTCACGGTGGCGTCGGTGGCGATGGTCAGATTCTCGCGCAGCCTGGTCCCGGGGTCGAGATAGCCGATCGCGGCCGAGACGCGGCGTTCGTACGCATTGGAGATCGAGATCGGGTAGTAGCCGTCGCGCCATTCCGCGTTCTGATCGGGCACGAAATCGAACCCCGCGGCTTGGAAGGTTGCCGCGACCGCCTTGGCGTGTTCCGGCCACAGATCCGGCATGATGCGCCGGACCGGGATGCGGCCCTCGCGGCCGTGCCAGTCGTTGTCGTAGTCCATGTCGCGTTCCACCTTCTTGAAGAAGGGGAACACGCTGGCCCAGTCCCAGCCCTGGGCGCCGCGCGCCGCCCATTCGTCGTAGTCGGTGGGGGCGCCGCGGTTGGCGAGCTGGCCGTTGATGGAAGACCCGCCGCCCAGCACGCGCGCCTGTTCATACTTGCGCAGCGGCGGCGGCGCGGCGTCGGGGCGGTTATGCGGGATCACCTCGGTCGTGACCTTGAGCTCGGTCCAATGGAAGCGCGGGTCGAGATAGGCGGTGCCGGGATAGGAATCGAGGATTTCCGCCGGGACCTTGCCATGCGGCGTGTCGCGCCCGGCCTCCAGCAGCAGTACGCGATGCGCCGATCGCGCCGACAGCCGGTTGGCCAGGACCGAACCGGCCGAGCCGCCGCCCACGATGATGGTGTCGTACTGCGTCATGTTCTGTTCCCCCCGGGGCGCGGATGCTGGCCGATCCCGGCGCGCGGGGGAAGGGGTGCTACAGCGTCTCGATCTCCAGCGGGAACGGAGCGTCCGGGTCCGCCAGGTGCAGCAGGTGATAGATGTTGAATCGGAACGCGGGACCGGTGGAGATTTCCGGCGGCGTGAACGGGAACGCCAGGTTGCCGGCGGTCGATAGCCGCCCTTGATAGCCGTGATGCAGCAGATATTGCTTGGTGGTGCGCATGACCTCGGCGGCGCGTTCCGCAGTGGGGGCGATCACTTCGCCCAGCACGAAGACTTCGCCGGGCGCGGGTTCCTGCGCGGGCGGGGCCATGCGCACGCCGTCGATACCATAAACGCGGAATGTCAGCGTGTAATCCTCGGGCTGGTCCTCGCAGACCAGATCGCGGACGACGCGGGCGGCTTCGGGCAGGATCTCGCGGTGGCGGGCGATGAAGCGCGGGTCGGCGGCGCCGGCGAGCAGGATCGCGCGCTCGCCGATTTTACGCGCGCCTTCCAGCTTGATGGTGGGATCGGTGCTGGGCCGCCAGGCGGCGCCGGCGGCGCGGGTGCGGCGGTCGTCCAACGCCTGATAGCGCGCCGCGGTCAGGTCCAGGCTGCCGTCCGGTTCGGTCAGGCCCCAAGGGTCCGATTGTTCATACAGACTATGCGCGGCGACCGAGACCGGCGTCGCGCGGCGGTTCGGGTTCATGCTTTCCAGGGTGAACCCATCGTCGTCCAACGTGGCCAGGATGCAGTCCCGCCCGCCGGGAACGCAGCACAGCGAGGCGCATTCGATGATTTTGGCCATGTGCATCACCAGGCCCATCGGATAGTCCAGCAGACTGGGCAACGCGGCGAAGATCGAGGTGTCGCAGGACCGCCCGGCGATCAGCACGTCCACGCCGGCGGCCAGTGCGCGGCGGAACGGGCCGGTCCCCATCTGGCCGACGATATGGACCGAGGCGTCGATTTCCGCGTCGGTCAGGGCCGGCATGTCGTCAAACGGCCGCAATCGGCCCTCGGCCAGCGCGGTGCGCAAGGCGGGGCGGTCCATGTCGGCGCGCAGCACGCCCAGGCGGAAATGCAGGCCGTCGGCGCGCGCGATATCGCGGATGATCGCGAGCGTGGCGTCCAGATGCGGCGCGGCGCCGGCCGAGCCGGCCGAGCCGATCACCAGCGGAATATCCAGGCCCCGCGCGGCGTGCAGCAGCTTGCGCAGGTCGCGCCTGGTGGCGGCCGGTGCGGTCGCCATCTCGCCCTTGCCGAGATAGGTGGGGCCGATATCGATCGATCCCATATCGGCGCCGATCATATCGGGGGCGCGGGCGATCGCCGCGTCCAGCGCCGGCGTGGGGATGCCGTAACCGAGCTGGCCGGAGGCGCCGACCAGACGCATCGGCCGACGCGCGGCGCGCAGTGCGTCCAGGACGCGCAGCGAGGCGGTCATAGCTCGATCCCGAGCAGCGGCGCGTGCTGCTGCGCGCCATAGACATCGCGGTCGCCGGGATCGCCGGCCATCAGCTGCCGGGCAAGCGTGATCTTGATGGCGCGCCCGAGCGGATAGGGGATGATGGCGACATCGGCGGCGGGGACGCGATACAGGGCGGCGATGCGGTCCTGCGTTAGCGCGGGGGACTGGGCGACGCGGCGGTAATCTTCGTCGGTGGCCAGGATGATATCCAAGGTCAGCCGCCGCGGGCCGGCGTTCTTGCTGCGGATGACCTGGGCGAGGTCCTGAAGCTGCATGGCGTGTCCTTCCCGGCGTGCCCCCGATCCTGTCGCGCGGGCGCCGTGACGGCAAGCCGCTCGAGCGCCCACGCCCCCGCCTCGGCCACCACGGGATCGGGATCGGCGCGCA
>JAKAZJ010000267.1 GCA_021826565.1 Pseudomonadota bacterium
CCAGGCCGGCGACGCGCTCCACCAGCCAGCCGACGAGGCTGGTGAAGCGGTCGACCAGGGGAAGCAGCGGGGCGGGGATGGCGGTCATGGGGTTGCGGGTGGATATAGAATATAAGCCTAATCCGCGCAAGAGATTTTTGCGCCCGACAGCGCCCTCCGGGTGAACGAGCGTAGTCACCTCACCAGCGACGCGGTGCGCGCAGCCCCCCGGGAGAGGACCGGCCGCACGTGGCAACGGACAAGTTAGCAGCGGAATCGCCAATTCACCCGGCGCTTCCCTCGTCCCAGCCGAAGCGTGCGCGCACCTGTCTGCAGACCAGCACAACCCCATCAGGCCGTTCGCCGGCGAGAACGGATCGACCCGCCCGCAACCCCAGGCGGCACCCTTGAACCGCGCGTGGCCGGCGGCGCACACTATGCGCGGAGGCAGCGCACATGACCGATCCGATCCGCATCGACCGGCACGACACCTGGTGGCGGATCACGCTCGATCGCCCCGACAAGCTGAACGCCGTCAACGCGGCGATGCTGACCGCGCTGCTCGCCGCGCTCGATCAGGCCGAAGCCGCGCCCGCCTGCCGCGCGCTGCTGCTGACCGGCGCCGGGCGCGGGTTTTGCGCCGGGCAGGAACTCGGCCCCGCGGTGCTGCCCGGTCCCGACGGGCCGCCGGATCTGGAACATCTCGCAGCCACCTATCACCACCGCGTGGTCGCGCGGCTTCGCGCGCTGCCGATCCCGGTGGTGTGCGCCGTCAACGGCGTGGCGGCCGGCGCCGGGGCCAGCTTCGCGCTGGCCTGCGACATCGTGCTGGCGGCGCAGTCCGCCAGCTTCGTGATCGCCTTCGCCCGCATCGGCCTGGTGCCGGATTCGGGCGCCAGCTACTTCCTCCCGCGCCTGATCGGCGAGGCCCGCGCCCGCGCCCTGGCCCTGCTGACCGAGCCGTTGCCTGCTGCGCAAGCCGCCGCCTGGGGCCTGATCTGGCGCGCGGTGGAGGACCCGGCCCTCGCCGCGGAATCCGAAGCGCTGTGCGCGAAGCTCGCCGCCGGCCCTGCCCGCGCCTACGCGCTGACCAAGCGGGCCTTTGCCGCCTCGCCCGGCAACAGCCTGGCCGCGCAGCTGGACCTGGAAGCCCGCCTGCAGGGCGAAGCCGGCCGTGGCGCGGACTTCGCCGAGGGTGTGTGCGCCTTCCTGGAGAAGCGCCCCGCCGTGTTCCCCGGCCGCGGCGCGTGACACGCGATCCCGACGCCCTCGCCCGCGCCTGTGCCGAGGCGATGGGTGCGGCCGATCGCGCCAGCGCCAGTTTGGGGATCGCGCTGGAAAGCGTCGGCCCCGGCCGCGCCGTCCTGACCATGACGGTGACCGAAACGATGGTGAACGGGCACGGCATCTGCCATGGCGGGTTCATCTTCACCCTGGCGGACTCTGCCTTCGCCTATGCCTGCAACTCCCATGGCGCGCGCGCGGTGGCGCAGCAGGGCGCGATCACCTTTCTGCGGCCGGGGCGGCACGGCGAAACCCTGCGCGCCGAAGCGGTGGAACGGGTCATCACTGGCCGCTCCGGCATCACCGACGTGCGCGTCACCGGCGCGGACGGGGACGTGGTGGCCGAACTGCGCGGCCATTCCCGCTTGAGCGGCGGCCATTTCTTCGCGCCGGAGGAAGCCTGAATGACACACCCCGGACTGCATCCGATCGAAACCGCCAGCCGCGACGAGATCGCGGCGTTGCAGACCGAACGCCTGGCCTGGAGCCTGCGCCACGCCTATGCCAATGTGGCGCATTATCGCGCTGCGTTCGACGCCGCCGGGGTGGCGCCGGAGGATTTCCGGCGCCTGGAGGACCTCGCGCGATTCCCGTTCACCGCCAAGCAGGATCTGCGCGCCAACTACCCGTTCGGGATGTTCGCAGTGCCGCGATCCGGGCTGGCGCGGATCCATGCCTCGTCGGGCACCACCGGGCAGCCGACGGTGGTGGGATATACGGTGCGGGATCTGGATGTGTGGGCGGATCTGGTGGCGCGCTCCCTGTATGCCGCCGGGGCGCGGGCGGGGATGCTGATCCACAACGCCTATGGCTATGGGCTGTTCACCGGCGGGCTTGGGCTGCACGACGGGGCGCAGCGCCTGGGCTGCACCGTGGTCCCGGTCTCGGGCGGAATGACCGAACGCCAGGTGCGGCTGATCACCGATTTTCGTCCGGATGTGATCAGCATTACCCCCAGCTATATGCTCGCGATCCTGGATGAGTTCCACCGCCAGGGGATCGACCCGCGCGCCACGTCACTGCGTGTCGGCGTGTTCGGCGCCGAACCCTGGACCAACGCGATGCGCCGCGAGATCGAGGCCGGATTCGGCATCGACGCCGTGGATATCTACGGTCTGTCCGAGGTCATGGGACCCGGTGTGGCGAATGAATGCGTGGAAACCAAGGACGGTCCGACGATCTGGGAGGATCATTTCTATCCCGAGGTGATCGATCCGGAAACCGGCCAGGTCCTGCCCGACGGCGCCTTCGGCGAACTGGTGTTCACCACGCTGACCAAGGAAGGCATGCCGGTCATCCGCTACCGCACCCGCGATCTGACCCGGCTGTTGCCCGGCACGGCACGCAGCATGCGGCGGATGGAGAAAGTCACCGGCCGGTCCGACGATATGCTGATCGTGCGCGGCGTGAACCTGTTCCCGACGCAGATCGAGGAGCAGCTGCTCGCCAGCCCCGTCCTGACCGGACATTATCTGATCGTGCTGACGCGCACCGGACGGATGGACGAAGTCACGGTGCAGGTGGAACACCAGCCGCAGGTCACCGACGCCGCACGTCTGGAAGCCGCCGCCCACGCGGTGAGCAAGCGCATCAAGGATACAGTCGGCTTGACGGTGCGGATCGTGATCGAACCGCCCGGGCAGGTGGAACGCTCGGCCGGCAAGGCGCGCCGTGTGCTGGACCAGCGAGGCGTGGCATGAACGACGATCGCGCGATCCTGGACAGTATCGAGGCATTCCTGAAGCGCGATGTGGTGGCGCATGTCCACGCGCTGGAGAAATCGGACACCTGGCCGGCCGAGATCGTGGCGAAGATGCAGACGCTGGGCCTGTTCGGCGCGATCATCCATCCAGATTACGGCGGCCTGGGCCTGCCTTGCGCCACGTATGCGGCGATCGTGGAGCGAATCGCGCGCGTGTGGATGTCGCTGACCGGGATTTTCAACTCGCATCTGATCATGGCCGCTGCGGTGCAGCGGCACGGGACCGAGGCGCAGAAGCGCGCGTTCCTGCCGCGTTTCGCCACCGGCGAAATTCGCGGTGGGCTGGCGCTGACCGAACCCGATTGCGGCACCGACCTGCAGGCGATCCGCACCACCGCGCGGTTGGTGGGCGATCACTATATCGTCAACGGCACCAAGACCTGGATCAGCAACGGCATCCACGGTTCCTGTTTTGCGCTGTTGGTGAAGACCGATCCGGATGCGCAGCCGCGCCATCGCGGCATGAGCCTGCTGCTGGCCGAGAAAGGCCCCGGCTTCACCGTCAGCCGCAAGCTGGAGAAGCTGGGTTACAAGGGCATCGACAGCGCCGAGCTAGTGTTCCAGGACTACCGCGTGCCCGCCGACCGGCTGATCGGCGGTGTGGCGGGGCTGGGGCTGAAACACGCGCTTTCGGGTCTGGAACTGGGGCGGATCAATGTCGCCGCGCGCGGCGTGGGGATCGCGCAGGCGGCGCTGGACGAATCGCTGCGCTACGCGCAGCTGCGCCGGACCTTCGGCAAGCCGATCGCCGAGCATCAGGCGATCGCGCTGAAACTCGCCGACATGGCTACGCGCACCGAGGCGGCGCGGCTGCTGGTCGGCCGCGCCGCGGAACTGTATGACCGCGGCGACCGCTGCGACATGGAAGCCGGGATGGCGAAACTATTCGCCACCGAGGCGGCGCTGGAGAACGCCACCGAAGCGATGCGCGTCCATGGCGGCTACGGCTATTCCACCGAGTTTCCGGTGGAGCGCCTGTATCGCGACGCGCCGCTGCTGGTGATCGGCGAGGGGACGAACGAATTGCAGCGCCTGATCATCGCCCGCCAGCTGGTCGAGAGGAGCCCCGCATGAGCCTGCCCTTGGCCGGGGTCCGCGTGATCGCGGTGGAGCAGTATGGCGCCGGCCCGTTCGGCTCGATGCAGCTTGCGGATATGGGCGCCGAGGTCATCAAGATCGAAAACCCGACCGAGGGTGGCGATGTCAGCCGCCGCGTCGGGCCGTATTTCCTGGGCGACGGCGACAGCCATTTCTTCCA
>JAKAZJ010000268.1 GCA_021826565.1 Pseudomonadota bacterium
ATCCCGGCATTGTTCGAGATCACGGTCAGGTCGCGCGCGCCGCTGTCGCGGATCGCCTCGATCAGGGCCGCGGGAATCCCGCACAGCCCGAACCCGCCGGACATCACGGTCATGCCGTCGCGCAGCAGCCCGGCCAGCGCCGCCGTTGCGTCCGGATAGATCTTGTTCACCGCCATCCGCCACCTCCTGTCGCGGCGTCTTGATGCCAGCAGGCCGCGCTGTCCACAAGCTGCGCTGGTCCAAGCCGCGCTGGCCCAAGGCGCGCAGGTTGTATTTTCGGTTCGAACGGCGGCGCCGGCCCGCACCGGCTTTCTAACCGAGACCCCACCACCGCGATTGACTTCCCCCCGGCAAGCTGGCATCGGCCCCCGCTCCCCCCCACCCGACGAGGCGTCTTGCATGGCCAGGCCTGAACTCGGCACGAAACGGGTCTGCGTTTCCTGCGCCACCCGCTTCTACGACCTCGGCAAATCCCCCGTGGTCTGCCCCAAATGCGGCACCGAGCAGCCGGCCGAGCAATCGCGCCTGCGCCGCCCGCCCGGGAACGCGCCGGAGGACAAGCGCCTGGTCAAGAAACCCGCGCCGGCGCCCGGAATGGAAGACGCCGACGTGGAGGCAGAAAGCGTCAGCGACGAGACGGACGCCGACGTGATCGAGGATACCGACGATCTGGAAGACGACGCCGACACGATCGTACCCGAAATCGAGGTCGAAACCGACCGCGACGAAGCCGAACGGTAAGCCCGCCCTCCTGCCCCGCGCGGGCGGGATGAGCGGCGGATGAACAAAGCCTCATCGCCGCGCGCTTGTTGCGCGCCCGGCGCGGTGCCATGTCCGGACCATAATCTGGTTTCGGGAGTTCCCCCGCGCGATGCCCCTGCCCCCCCCGCGCGCCTGGCCGGTGCTGGCGCTCGCCGCCGCGCTGGCGGGCTGCGCCGCGGTCGCCCCAGGCCCGGTACCCCTGCCCGGCAGCTTCGCGCCCCTGGTGCGCCAGGTCCTGCCCGCGGTCGTCAGCATCGCCTTCACCGAGACCGTCCCCGCCCAGCAGCTTCCGGGCGCGCGCGGGCGCTTCAGCGAACATCTGGCCGGCGCCGGCTCGGGTTTCATCGTCTCGCCGGACGGGGTGATCGTCACCAACAACCATGTCGTCGCGCACGCCGCGCAGATCCTGGTGCGGCTGACCGACGGCGCGGTGCTGCCCGCCCGGGTGCTGGGGCGCGATCCGCTGACCGACATCGCGGTGCTGAAAGTACACCCGGCGCATCCGCTGCCGGCCGCGATCTGGGGCGATTCGCGCAAGCTCGCCGTGGGCGACTGGGTGCTGGCGGCGGGCAACCCGTTCGGACTGGGCGGATCGGTGACCGCCGGGATCGTCTCGGCCGAGGGCCGCAGCCTGGGTGACGGGCCGTTCGACCGCTTCCTCCAGCTCGACGCGCCGATCAACCCCGGCAACTCGGGCGGGCCGGCGTTCAATCTGCGCGGGCACGTGATCGGCATGACCACCGCGATCGTCAGCCCGACCGGCGGATCGGTCGGGCTTGGTTTCGCGATCCCGAGCGATCTGGTGCGCCGCATCGTGGCCCAGCTGCGCGCCCATGGCAGCATTGCCCGCGGCTGGCTGGCCGTGGCCATCACCGATGCCACCGACGCGGCCGGAGCACCGGCCGGAGCGCCGAACGGAGCGCCGGGCGGGGCACGCATCACCGGCGTCGATCCCACCGGACCGGGCGCATTGGCGGGGCTGCGCGCCGGCGATATCGTCACCGGCGTCAATGGCGCCCCGGTCGCCGACGCCGCCGCCCTGATCCGTGCCGTCGCCGCCATCCCTCCGGGCACGACAATCCGGATCACGCTGCGGCGCGGCGCCACCTCGCTGACCGTGCCCGCGACCCTCGGGCGCCGGCCGATCGACCCATCCGGCTGACCCTGACAACAAAAGGACCCGACGATGCGTATTCTGGTGGTGGAAGACGACAAGGACGTGGCCGGCTTCGTCGTGCGCGGCCTGCGCGAGGCCGGCCATGTGGTGGAGCACGCCGATAACGGCCGCGACGGGCTGTTCATGGCGGCCAGCGAAACGTTCGACGCGGTGGTGCTGGACCGGATGCTGCCCGGCGGCATCGACGGGCTGCACATCCTGGAAACCCTGCGCGGACAAAAGAACGCGGTGCCGGTGCTGATCCTCTCGGCGCTGGCGGAGGTGGATGAACGGGTCAAGGGACTCAAGGCCGGCGGCGACGACTATCTGACCAAGCCGTTCGCCTTCGCCGAGCTGCTGGCGCGCGTCGAAGCGCTGGCACGGCGCGGCAAGGCCGAGGGGCCGGTCACCAAGCTCGCGGTCGCCGATCTGGAACTCGATCTGCTGTCGCGCCAGGTGCGCCGCGCCGGCCAGAAGATCGATCTGCAGCCGCGCGAGTTCCGCTTGCTGGAATATCTGATGCGCCACGCCGGGCAGGTGGTCACCCGCACCATGCTGCTGGAGGGGGTGTGGGATTATCATTTCGATCCCCAGACCAACGTGATCGACGTGCATGTCTCGCGCCTGCGCCAGAAAGTGGACAAGCCGTTCCCGCTGGCGCTGATCCATACCGTGCGCAACGCGGGATATATGGTGAAGGCCGAGGCGTGACCGCCGAGGGCACGCGCGCGGCGATCGCGGACGGGCCGCCGCCGCCGCCGTCCCTCCCCTCATCGCCATCGCGCCCGCGCGCGCCGCTGTTCCGCTCCGCCGGGGTCCGCTTCGCGCTGGTCTATGCCGGGCTGCTCGCGATCAGCGCGGTCGCGCTGGCGGTGTTCCTGTGGTGGGCGACGGCCGGGCTGCTCGACCGCCAGGTGGAAGCGGCCATCCGGGCCGACGCGCGCGGGCTCGCGGAACGCTGGGAGGAGGGCGGCGTTCCGGCGCTGGTCCTGACCCTGCAGAACCGCATCGCCGAGAATGTCGATGCCGAGGCGATCTATCTTCTGGTCGGTCCGCTCGGCCAGCGCCTGGCCGGCAATCTGACCGGCTGGCCCGAGACGGTGCAACGCACCGATGGCTGGTACGAACTCCCGGTGACGCGCCAGGGCGTGCACTCGGTCGGCCTTGTGCACCGCTACGACCTGCCCGGCGGGTTCCGGCTGCTGGTGGGGCGCGACGTGCGCAATCGCGCCAAGCTGCGCGAATTGCTGACCGACGCGCTGCTCTGGGCGATGGGCGTGGTGGCGATCATGGTCTCGATCGGGGCGGCGGTGGTGCGCAGCCTGTTCCGCCGCACGCTCGCCAATGTCTCCGCCACCGCGACCGCAATCGCCGGCGGCGATCTGACCCGGCGCGTGCGCCTGTCCGGCCGCGGCGATGAATTCGACCAGATGGCCGAAACCATCAACGTGATGCTGGACCGCATCGCGCGGCTGATGGACGGGGTGCGCCAGGTGTCGAACGCGATCGCCCATGATTTGCGCACGCCGATCACCCGCGCGCGCGCGCGGCTGGAAGACGCCGCCCTGCATGCCGGCGGCGCCGAGGAGCTGCGCGCCGCCATCGAGCGCGCCACCGACGATCTGGACGGCATCGTCGGCGTGTTCCAGGCGCTGCTGCGGATCTCGGAGATCGAGGCCGGATCGCGCCGCTCCGCCTTCGCCATGTTCGATCTGGCGCCGGTGCTGCTGGACGTGGCCGAGCTGTATGGCGCGGTGGCCGAGGACAAGGACGTGCAACTGGCGGTGATGCTGCCGCCCCACCTGCCCACCTATGGCGATGCCGCGATGATCCAGCAGGCGGTCGCGAATCTGATGGACAACGCGGTGAAATTCTCGCCTCCCGGCAGCACCGTGCGGCTGGAAGCCGCGGCCGGACCACGGGTCGCCATCACGGTGGCCGACCAGGGTCCCGGAATCGCCGCCGCCGACCGCCCGCGCGCAACCGAACGCTTCTATCGCGGCGAAACCGCGCGCAGCACCCCCGGCTCGGGCCTGGGGCTGGCCCTGGTCCACGCCGTCGCGCAACTGCACGGCGGCCAACTGGTGCTGGAAGACGCAGCCCCCGGCCTGCGCGCCCGCCTGGTGCTGCCCGCCCACCAGGCCGAAACCGGCACTTGATCGCCGGCCTTGGGGGCGTGAGCCGGGGGGGGCGAGAAGGCCAGGGGGGCGCTGCCCCCCTGGACCCCCCGCCAGGGGATAGGTCCCCTGGACCCCCATCTGTCTGGTTCGGCGTGGGTGGGGGTGCGCGGGTCCCGGTGCGGCTTGGCAAGGCGGGCGCCAACGCCCGTCTTGCCACGCCGCACCGGGACCCGCGCAC
>JAKAZJ010000269.1 GCA_021826565.1 Pseudomonadota bacterium
CGGACGCGGCAAAGCCGAACCGGACCCCGCTATCCGCGTGACAGGTCGCGTACCTTGCGCCGCAGGCTCGCCATCAGCGCCGGAGCGCCGCCCTGATCCAGCAGGTGGCGGAAATCCGACCGCTGCACCGCGACCCGGCTGATCGAGCCGTCGGCCAGAACGTCCACCGCCTTCCACGCCCCATCCACCTGACGCATCACGTAATCGATCTGGTGCGCCGTGCCGGACCGCGAGACGATCTGCGTCAGCACCACCTGCGCGCCACCCGGCACCGGCCGCGGCTGCGGCGTCAGGTCGAAATGCTCGCCATCGAAACTGTCAAAATTATCGACATAGGACGCCACGGTGTAACGACGGAACGCGACCAGCAACGCGGTTTGCTGGTCCGCCGGCAGCTTGGCCCATCCCGGCCCCACCGACACGCGCAGGATCAGCGGCAGATCGAACGCGGCCGCCACGGTCGGGGCCAGCATGGCGTAACGACGCGCGAACGGTACCGTCTTGCCTGCCTGCATGATGCGCAGCAGCTCCGCGTTCAGCGCACGGATCGGCGCTGTCACCGCGGCCGGGTCGGCACCACCGGGCGCCGCTGCCGCCCACCCTGGCGGGGTGCACGCCAGGATCGGCAACGCCGCAAGCCACGCGAGACCGCGGCGCCGGGACAGGATTGGCCGAGACATCAACAGGGGCTTCTCCGGGCTGCACCGGCCGCGCCCGAACCGGATCGCGGCGACGGCGTCAATGCAGGATGGGGGGGAGGGATGCAAGACAACTCCCGGCAATATAGGTGCCGCGGTAGGCCGATCCATCCCGCGCGCCGGACGGAACGCCGCACCCAAATTGTAATGTCTTGTAATCCTGCGCGTTGATCCGCGGTTTTGCCCTGCACAACGGCGCGGGCGCGACTTATCTGATCGGTGTGTGGCTCGCCTTCGTCCGGAGACCGCCAATGCCGATCGCCTCCCTGCTCCGCCTTGCCGATTCCGTGCTCGCGCGCAGCGGCCTGCTCGATCGGCCGCTCTCGGCCCCGCGCCTGATCGCGCGCATGGCCGGTCCCGATGGCTTCGGCGACATTCCCTTTGCCGAGCCGCTCGCGCGGCTGCTGTCGGCCTGCGCGGCCGAATCCGCCCCCAGCCTGGTGGGGCGCATCGCCACCGCCTGGGACGCGCGGCGGTTCCTGGGCAACCTCGCGCGCCTGGCCACCGCGGAGGCGCGCGATCCCGCGATCCGCGACGAGCCGATCGAAGCCCCGATCTTCATCACCGGTCTGCCCCGCAGCGGCACCAGCTTCCTCCACCGGCTGTTGCTGGAAGATCCGGCCAACCAGGCGCCGCGCGTCTGGCAGACCATCGCCCCCTACCAGCCCGAAAACGGCGCCCCCGATCGGCGCATCGCGCAGGTGGACCGCCAACTCGCCGCCTTCGCCCGCCTCGCGCCCGCGTTCCCGGGGCTGCATCCGCTGCGCGCGACCTCGCCGCAGGAATGCTCGGAGATCGGGGCGCATGTGTTCCGCAGCCTGCGCTTCGATACCACCTATCATGTGCCATCCTATCGCGCGTTCCTGGATGCGGACGGGCAGCTACCGGCCTATCGGTTCGAACGCCGCTTCCTGCAGCACCTGCAACACCAGGGCAATGCGGGCACGTCGCCAGGGACGGCATCAGCGCGCTGGGTGCTGAAATGTCCGGATCACGTGTTCGCGCTGGGGGACCTGCGCGCCGCCTTTCCGGACGCGCGGCTGGTGTTCGTCCATCGCGATCCGGTCAGCGTCGTGCTCTCGGTCGCGCGGCTCACCGAGGTGCTGCGCCGCCCGTTCACCCGCCATATCGACCGCCAGGCGATCGGGCGCCATGAGGCGGCGCGCTGGCACGACGGCGCGGCGCTGATGATGCGCGCCGCGACCGACCGGCGCATCTGCCATATCCACTACGATGCGCTGACCGCGGACCCGATTGGCGCCGTGCGTGAGGTGTATCGCCATTTCGGCCAGCGCCTGTCGCCGACCGCGGAAGCGGCGATAGCGCGGCTGGCCGCGCGCCAGCCGAACGGCGGCTACGCGCATGAGGCCTACCGATTCAGCGATTATGGCCTGGACCCGGCCGAGGAGCGGGAGCGCTTCCGCGCCTACACCACGTTCTTCGACATCGCCCACGAGCAGGGTCCGCCGCGCCGCGTGGCGCCGGCGCTGTCGCGCGCCGCGTGAGCCAGAAGCGTCGCGGCCGTCACCCCATCTCGGCCAGGCGGGCCAGCAGAAAATCGCGGAACACCGCGACCCGCTTCGAGTTCCGCAGTTCCTCGGGGTAGACGAAGAACACGTCCACCTGCGGCGTGGTCAGTTCGGGCAGGATCCGCACCAGGTCCTGGCTTTCCGCCATCAGATAATCGGGTAGCGCGCCCAATCCGATTCCGGCGCGGATCGCCGTCTGCACCGCCTGGGTGGAGTTCACCTCCAGCAGCGCACGGCGCGGATTGCCGGGGCGCCGTCCGGCCTCGGCCAGCCAGTTCACGTCCGGCACCGGCGGGTGGTGGTCGCCGAACAGGATCAACCGATGCGCATCCAGGTCCTCGGCGCGCTGCGGCACACCGAATTTCTTCAGATAATCGGGCGAGGCGCACACCACCCAGTGCATCGACATCAAATGCCGCTGCACCAGGTCGGGCTGCTTCGGCGGGTGCATGCGGATCGCCACATCCGCCTCCCGCATCGCCAGATCGAGCTCCTGGTCGTCCAGCAGCAGCGAGATCGACACATCCGGATACAGGTCCAGGAACTGCGCCAGGCGCGGCGCAAGCCAGGTGGCGCCGAAGCCGACCGTGGTGGTGATTTTCAGCCGACCGACGGGTTTTTCCTTGCTTTCGGTCAGCAGCGCCTCGGTCATCGCCAGCTTGGCGAAGACGTCGCGGACGGTGCGGTTCAGCGCCTCACCCTGTTCGGTGAGGATCAATCCGCGCGCGTGGCGATGGAACAGCGGCACCGCCAAGGTTTCCTCGAGTGCCGAAATCTGACGGGAAACCGCCGATTGGCTGAGATTCAGCGTGTCGCCCGCGTGGGTGAAGCTGCCCGCTTCCGCCACAGCGTGAAACACCCTGAGCTTATCCCAGTCCATCGTGCCCGCCTTCCCTGCCAGCGCCGGCGCCGCTCTTGCGGCCGGCCAAGATCGGGATGTTAGTCCCGATTTGCCGATTCGCATCCCCCGAACCCGGATATTTCCGCGCTTTCTCGTGCGGCCGGCCGGCCGGGGCGGGCGGCACCCTAGCCCAGCGCGTCCCCATGCGCGCGCAGCACCAGCAGGCGGCGCACCTTGTGGGACGGGGTCAGCAGCCCGTTTTCGATGGTGAAGGCCGGCACAACGGCGTGGCGGCGGATGCGCTCGGTCACCGACAGCCGCATATTGGCGCGCGTGATCGCCAACGCCACGCCGATCGCATCATGCCCCTCCCGCGGCACCACCAGCGCGGCGAGGCCGGCGCGGCCATCGCCCGCCACCACCGCCTGGGCGATTTCGGGTTCGGCGATCAGCATCCCCTCGATCCGCGCCGGCGAGACATTCTCGCCCCCCGACAGCACGATCATGTCCTTCTTCCGGTCGGTGATGCGCAGATAGCCGGCCGCATCCAGGGTGCCGATATCGCCGGTGTGCAGCCACCCATCCCGGATCACGGCGGCGGTGTCCTCGGGGCGTCCCCAATAGCCGGCCATGACCAGGTCGCCGCGGACCAGGATCTCCCCGTCCTCGGCCAGACGCAGCGCCACGCCGTCCAGGGCGCGGCCGACGCTGTCGATGCGGATCGCCCCCGGCGGGTTGGCGCTGATGACCGGACCGGCCTCGGTCTGTCCGTAGCCCTGCATCACCGGCAGGCCGAGGGCGAGGAAGAACCGCCCCACCTCCGGCTCCAGCCGCGCGCCACCCGACATCGCGGTCTTGATCCGCCCGCCGAAGCGCGCGCGCACCTGGGCGCGCACCAGACGATCCAGCAGAGGGTCCGCCAGACGCGCCAGCAGTGCCGGCGGAACGCCATCCAGCCGCGCCAACCCGGCATCCAGCGCGAGGCGGAACAGAAGCTGCCGCCACGGTGCGGCACGCGCCACCTGGCCCAGAACCCGGCCGCGCACCGCTTCCAGCACCCGCGGGACGGTCGCAAGCACCGTGGGGCGGGTGGCGAGCAGATCCGCCGCCAGATGCTCCACGCCGCGGGCATACGCGATCTCCACCCCCAGCGAGGGCAGGAAGAACTGCCCCACCGTGTGTTCGTAGCTATGCGCC
>JAKAZJ010000270.1 GCA_021826565.1 Pseudomonadota bacterium
CCGTCGGCTATCTGTCGCAGGAACCGCAGCTGAATGCCGGGGACACTGTCGGCGAAAATGTCGAAGCCGCGTTTGCCGCGATCAAGGCCGCGCTGGACCGCTTCAACGCCATCTCGGCCGAGTTCGCCGAACCGATGGACGATGACAAGATGAACGCCCTGCTGGGCGAGCAGGCCGATCTGCAGGCGCAGATCGACGCCGGCGATGGCTGGGAGCTGGACCGGCGCGTCGAGATCGCGCTGGACGCGCTGCGCTGCCCGCCGGCCGAAGCGAAGATCGCCACCCTGTCGGGCGGGGAGCGCCGGCGCGTGGCGTTGTGCCGGCTGCTGCTGGAAAAGCCGGACCTGCTGCTGCTCGACGAACCCACCAACCATCTGGACGCGGAAAGCGTCGCCTGGCTGGAACGCACGCTGCGCGACTACGCCGGGACCGTGATGCTGGTCACCCATGACCGCTATTTCCTGGACAACGTGACCAGCTGGATCCTGGAGATCGAACGCGGCCGCGGCTATCCGTACGAAGGCAACTACTCCGCCTGGTTGACGCAGAAGCGCAAACGCCTGGCGCAGGAGGAAAAAGAGGAATCCGCCCGCCAGCGCGCGCTCGCCGCCGAGTCCGAATGGATCGCCGCCTCGCCGCGCGCGCGCCAGGCGAAAAGCCGCGCCCGCATCCAGCGCTACGAGGACATGCTGGCCGCGTCCCAGGACAAGGTCGCAGGCGTCGCTGAAATCGTGATCCCGCCCGGCCCGCGGCTGGGCAACATCGTGATCGAGGCGGACGGGCTGCGCAAAGGCTACGGCAACACGATGCTGATCGACGGGCTGGATTTCAAGCTGCCCCCCGGCGGGATCGTTGGCGTGATCGGCCCGAACGGCGCCGGCAAGACCACGCTGTTTCGCATGATCGTGGGCCAGGATCAGCCCGATGGCGGCAGCCTGCGGATCGGCGACACGGTCGATCTCGGCTATGTCGATCAGTCGCGCGATGCGCTGGACGGCAACAAGACGGTATGGGAGGAAATCTCCGACGGCGAGGACCAGATCATCCTGGGCAAGCGCGCGGTCGCCTCCCGCGCCTATGTCGGCGCGTTCAATTTCAAAGGTTCCGACCAGCAGAAGAAGGTGGGAATCCTGTCGGGCGGCGAGCGCAACCGGGTGCATCTGGCGAAGATGCTGAAACGCCCGCACAACGTGATCCTGCTGGATGAGCCGACCAACGATCTGGACGTGGACACGCTGCGCGCGCTGGAGGAGGCGCTGGCCGAGTTCGCCGGCTGCGCGGTGATCATCTCCCATGATCGCTGGTTCCTGGACCGGCTGGCGACCCATATCCTGGCGTTCGAGGGCGACAGCCACGTGGAATGGTTCGAAGGCAATTTCCAGGCCTATGAAGAAGACAAGCGCCGTCGCCTGGGGGCGGACGCGACCGAGCCGCACCGGATCAAGTATCGGCCGCTCGCGCGATAAGCTGGAGTTGCGAACTGGACAGGCCGCCGGGGGCCTGCTACGCGCGAAATCGGGTAGAAATTGGGGTGATGCCAATGCCGCTCGACAACGCCGGCTCCGCCGTCGCAGCGCAACGCACGCGCGCTTGTGCCAGCTTGATGCGGCACGCAGGGACGATCCTGGCGCAGGAAGGCGTGACGCCTTCCGCCCTGCATGCGCTGAAGCTCCGGCTGGTCGCGCTGGCCCGGCGCGCGGAGCTGTTCCCGCGCGACGATTTCGCGATGCCCGAGGCCGAGGGCCGCAACCACATCCTGGCGCTGGCGCCCGACGACGGGCCGGGGCTGTACCTGACGATCGGATTGCCCGGCAAGGAAGCGGCGCCGCACGATCATGGCATCTGGTGCGTCAACGCAGCCATTTCGGGACAGGAACGGCATCGTTTGTGGCGGCGGACCGATGACGGAACCAAACCGGGCGTCGCGACGATCGCGCCGATCGGGGAGGTTCTGGTCGCACCCGGCACTGGTTTCGCCATGGCCGATCACGACATCCACAGCACCGTGGTGGAAGGGACAGAACCGGCGATCGGGCTGGCGCTGTATGGGTTTGCGCTGACGCGCTTCCCCTCGGTGGTCTGGTATCATCCCGAATTCTCCTCGGTCCGGCCGATGCCGTCCCGGCGCGGCCCGGGGGCGGCATGAGCCGGCGGTTTCGCGTCACAATCGCCAACACCGGCGCCACCATCCCCTGCGGCGCCGATCAGACGGTGCTGCACGCCGCGATCGCCGCCGGGATCGATTATCCGTACGGATGCGCGTCCGGGAATTGCGGGGCCTGCGTGTCGCAACTGGACACCGGCCGGGTTGCGCTGCTCCCGCGCAACGACAGCTCGCTGACGGCCGCGCAGGCCGCCGCGGGACAGACGCTGGCTTGCCGGGCCCGGCCGCGATCCCATATCACGCTCACCTGGTTGGGCCGCGGCCGGCGCTGAGCCGGCGGACGCCACCCGGGTCCCCCAAACCTGTCGAGGAACGCAACATGGCCGCCTATACGATCAAGCCGCTGGTGACGGCGAGCGCGCGCAACACCGGCGGCCGCAACGGCCACTCGGAGACCACGGATCATTCGGTCAGCGTCGATCTGTCCGTGCGCAAGGAGATGGGCGGGCCGGGCCTGCCGAACACGACCACGCCGGAACATCTGTTTGCCGCCGGCTATGCGGCGTGTTTCGGCGGCGCGCTGGAATTCGTTGCCAAGACCCACAGAAAAGACGTCGCGGGGGCGGTGGTGACCTGCGATACGTCGGTCGGCCCGCGTGAGGGCGGCGGGTTCGGCATCGCGGTGCGGATGCATGTGAAGGTCCCGACCCTGACCACGGCGGAGGCCACCGCGCTGGTGCAGGAAACGCACGAGACGGTCTGCCCGTACAGCCACGCCACGCGCGGCAACATCGCCTTCGCGCTGGAGGTGGAAGGGGCGTAGGCGGCTGGGTCGCCGCGCGGCACTGCCGCACGGCGACCCGCCTGACTACGCCGCGTCGGCCAGTTGTCCGTCGATCGTCAGCCCGGACGGCCCGGCCGAGACATGCACCGTCTCGCCTTCCTTGATGGCGCCTTCCAGGATCAGCCCCGCCAGCGCGTTCTGCAGGCTGCGCTGGATCACCCGCTTCAACGGGCGCGCGCCATAGGTGCTGTCGTAACCCTCGTTCGCCAGCCATTCCAGCGCCGCGCGATCCAGTTCGATGCCGATCTTGCGGTCCGCCAGCAGCTTGTGCAGATGCGCAATCTGGATCGAAACGATCGCCGCCATGTCGGCCCGCTGCAACCGGCGGAACAGGATGATCTCATCCAGCCGGTTCAGGAACTCGGGGCGGAAATGGCCGCGCACCACGCGCATCACCTGGCCTTGCACCATGGTGGTGGGTTCACCCTCGGCCTGCGCGGCCAGCACCTCACTGCCGAGGTTCGACGTCAGCACGATGATCGTGTTGCGGAAATCCACCGTCCGTCCCTGCCCGTCGGTCAGGCGGCCATCGTCCAGCACTTGCAGCAGCACGTTGAACACGTCCTCGTGCGCCTTTTCGACCTCGTCGAACAGGATCACCTGGTACGGGCGCCGGCGCACCGCCTCGGTCAGCACGCCGCCTTCGTCGTATCCGACGTAACCGGGCGGCGCGCCGATCAGGCGGGAAACGGCGTGCTTCTCCATGAACTCGCTCATGTCGATCCGCACCATCGCGCGTTCGTCATCGAACAGGAACTGCGCCAGGGCCTTGCAGGTCTCGGTCTTGCCGACACCGGTGGGGCCCAGGAACAGGAAGCTGCCGATCGGCCGGTTCGGGTCCTGCAACCCGGCGCGCGCGCGGCGCACCGCGTTGGCCACCGCGGTCAGCGCCTCCTCCTGGCCGATCACGCGCTGGCGCAGCTGGTCTTCCATGCGCAGCAGCTTGGCGCGCTCGCCTTCCAGCATCTTGTCCACCGGGATGCCGGTCCAGCGGGAGACGACGCCGGCGATGCTTTCCGCCGTTACCGCTTCGTTGACCAGCTGGCCCTGCTCGGACGCGGCCGCGACGCGGCGTTCGATCTCCGGGATCTCGCCATACAGCAGCTCGGAGGCGCGCCCCAGATCGCCGCGCCGCCGCGCCACCTCGACCTCGGATTTCGCCTGATCGAGCCGTTCCTTCAGCTTGTGCGTCTCGGCCACCTTCTCCTTTTCCGCATTCCAGGCCGCGGTCATGGCGTTGGATTTTTCCTCCAGCGTCACGAGTTCGGCCTCCAGCTTGGCCAGCCGGTCGCGTGAGGCCGGGTCCGTCTCCTTG
>JAKAZJ010000271.1 GCA_021826565.1 Pseudomonadota bacterium
GCCGCACGCCTAGGGGCGTGGTGCCGGCGATCCAGGTTCCGAGGCGGATCCACCACGCCACCATCGGCGGATGGTCCGGGTAGCCGGCTTGCGGCACCCGCGACCAGATCCAGTAGTAGGTCTCGTCAGGCGAGAGCGGGGTGAGGGCGGCCACCGCCAGCCGGACCAGGGTGAGTGTCGCCAGCGCGGCCAGCGGGGCGGCCAGCCGGGCCGGGCGGCGAAAGCCGGGGACAGAGCCATGCATCGGGCGGAGGTGCGACGCGGCGGCGATGGGGTCAAGGCGGGGCGGGCGAAGGTGGACGGTCGCGCGGATCGGGCGGGGTCGATGCCCGTGCCCGCGGCCGGCCGACATGGGGCGCGGGACTGGCGCGGTGTTCGGGGGGGCAGCGCGGACGGCACCAGCCAGGCCACCGGAGCGAACACGCGGCATGATCTTAAAATTCGTGCCTAACCCCTTGCCCCGGCGCGATTCGGGCCGATAAGGTGATACCTGCCCATGGCTTGGCACGCCGTAAGCCCTCCGCCCCCGGCCTTCCTCCAGACGGGAGACGACGCATGAGCATCGCCGCCACCGCCCCCGCCGCGCCCGAGAGCGCCACCAACCCCCTCGACACCCTCGAACAGATCCTGCTCTCCAACGACTGGGCCTGCGACCGGCGCAACGACGCCGAAATGGCGGCCGAAGCCCCGGGACGCTGGTGCGACTACGGGTTGTTCTTCAACTGGTCGCACGAAATCAGCGCCATGCATTTCACCTGCGCGTTCGACCTGAAAGTGCCGGCGCGGCGCCGGGCCTCGCTGTACGAATTGCTGGCGCTGGCCAACGAGCGGCTGTGGATCGGCCATTTCGGCATGGACCCCGATGACGGGATGCCGGTGTTCCGCCACTCGGTGCTGCTGCGCGGGGCGCCCGGGGCCTCAGCCGAGAGCCTCGAGGACATGGTCGATATCGCGCTCACCGAATGCGAGCGGTTCTTTCCCGCCTTCCAGTTCGTGCTGTGGGGCGGCAAATCCGCCGCCGAGGCGCTGGACGCCGCCATGCTGGACTGCGTGGGCGAGGCATGACCGCCCTCCCGCCGCTGCTGCTGGTCGGCGCCGGGCGGATGGGCGCGGCGATGCTGGCCGGCTGGCGGGAACTGGGGCTGGCGCCCTCCGTGGCGGTGGACCCTGCCCCCGCCGCGGCCGCCCTGGCCGGGGCCGACCTGACGGTGGTGGCGGACCCGACCGTCATCCCGGCCGGTTTCGCGCCCGAGGCGGTGGTGTTTGCGGTCAAGCCGCAATCCGCCGCCGCCACCCTGCCCGCCTATGCGCGCTTCGCCGGGCAGGCCGGGTTTCTTTCGATCATGGCCGGGCGCACCCTGGGCGGCATCCGCGCCCTGCTGGGGGAGACGGCGGCGGTGATCCGCGCCATGCCCAACACCCCCGCCGCCATCCGCCAGGGCATCACCGTGGCCTGCCCCGGCCCCGGCGTGACCGCGGCGCAGCGGGCGCTGGCCGAACGCCTGCTGGGGGCGATCGGCGAGGTCGCCTTCGTGGCGGACGAGGCGCTGCTGGACCCGGTGACCGCGGTCTCCGGCTCCGGCCCCGCCTATGTCTTCCTGCTGGCCGAGCTGCTGGAGCGGGAGGCGGCGGCGCAGGGGATCCCGCCCGATCTCGCGCGGCGCCTGGCGCGGCGGACGGTGGCCGGGTCGGGCGCGCTGCTGGCCGCCAGCGCCGAGGACGCGGCGGCGCTGCGGGTCGCGGTGACCTCGCCGGCCGGCACCACCGAGGCGGCGCTCAAGGTGCTGATGGCGCCGAACGCCTGGCCCGAGGCCATGGCGCGCGCGATCGAAGCCGCCACCGCCCGCTCGCGGGAACTGGCGGGCTGAGGCCGGCGTGCCTATCTCACCTTCCATGGACAATGACAGCTTCGACCATGCGCTGATGACCGCCGCCTTCGCCCTGGCGGGCGAGGACGGCTGGCACCGGCTTTCCATCGCCGCCGCGGCGCGCCGGGCGGGATTGCCGCTGGATCGGGCGCGACGGCGCTTTCCCGGGCGGGTGGCGCTGCTGGTGCGGCTGGGGCGGGCGGCCGACGCGGCGGCGCTGGCCGACGTGCCGGCCGAGGGTTCGGTGCGCGACCGGCTGTTCCATCTGCTGATGCGCCGGCTGGACATCCTGGGCGCGCATCGGGGGGGCGTGCTGGCGCTGCTGCGGGCCCTGCCCTTCGATCCGCCGCTGGCGCTGTTCCTGGCCGCCGCGACGCGGCGCAGCATGGGCTGGATGCTGGAGGCCGCCGGCGTGCCGGCCACCGGCCCGCGCGGGATGCTGCGGGTGAAGGGGCTGGTGGCGGTCTGGCTGTGGACCCTGCGCGCCTGGCGCAGCGACGAGTCCGAAGATCTTTCGGCCACCATGGCGGCGCTGGACACGGCGCTGGCGCGGGCCGAGCGGGCGGCGGGCTGGCTGGACCGGAGGGCGCCCGCAGGGGAAGTGTAGGGGGTTTGCAACCCGGACGCGCATTAATAATACACTGATTTGCATTGACATCATCGCGGCCGTCTGTCATTATCGCCGCATGAACAGATTTTTTGGACGCATCGCCCGCCTGCTCCGTGCCCGCCGCGGCGTCACCGCGCTGGAATTCGCGCTGGTGGCGCCAATGCTGCTGACCCTCATGCTGGTGGTGATGGAAGGCGGCATCCTGCTGTTCGGGCAGGCCGCGCTGGATGCCGCCACCGCCAACGCGGCGCGGCTGATCCGTACCGGCCAGGCGCAGCAGGCGACGAACGGGCAGGCTCTGTTCACCAACGCCGTCTGCAATGGCGTCGCCAGCGTGGTCAGCTGCGGGTCGCTCTGGATCGACGTGAAATCGGGCACCAGCTTCGCGGCCCTGACCAGCTCCGTTTCCACGACCGGGTCTCCCGGCACGGTGAGTTTCTCGCCAGGCGGTCCCTCGTCGGACGTGCTGGTGCAGGTAGGCTACACCCCCGACAGCTCGGTCCCGCTGGTCGGCGCGCTGCTCGGCGCGGCCTTCGCGCCGCTGATGGTTTCCACCCAGGTCTTCCAGAACGAGGCGTATTGAGATGACTCGTTTCCGCCACGCGCGCCGTGCGACGAGCGCCCTGGAATTCGCCCTGATGGCGCCGATCCTGTTGGTGCTGGCGACCGGGGCGATGGGCCTCTGCCTTGTCATCCGCGCCCGCACCGATCTGTCCGAGGCGGCCAACGCGATGGCCGAGCTGGTCGCGGCACAGGCCACGGTGACGCCCGCCGAGATCACCGATTTCTGCGCTGGCGCCGGCGCCGCGATGACCCCCTACGCAAGCGCGCCGTTGCAGATCGGCATCGCCAGCGTGACCAACACCGGCGGCACCGCGGCCACCGACTGGAGCGACACCAGCTGCGGCGGCGGCGCCGCCATCGCGAGCCCCGCCAGCCTCGCCGCCGGGGTGGTGCCCGATGCCGGGGACAGCACCATCGTGGTGCAGGCCAGCTACGTCTTCCACAATCCGCTGACCCTGGTGCTGCCGGCGACCTTCGACCTGAGCGTCACCGCCTATGCCCGGCCGCGCGCCAACGCGACCGTGACCTACAACTGACCGCCGGAGGATCACCGATGTCCAAAGCCGTCCTCTGCCTGCCCGCCGATCGCCGCGCCGGCGTGGCCCTGCTCACCGCGCTGGGCATGGTGCCGATGATCCTGGCCGCCGGCATCGCGGTGGATCTCTCGCGCGTCACCGCGTTCCGCACGGCGCTGCAGAGCGCCGCCGATCAGGCGGCGCTGGCGGGCGCCACGGTCTATGACAGTTCCGGCCAGGCAACCGTCGCGGAAACCGTCGCCAAGGCCTACATGACCCAGGCCGAGGCCGGACTTCCGGCCAATGACGGGGTCTCCGTGAATGTGGTGTCGGGGACCAGTTCCGGCGCCGGAGGAGCTACCGCCGGCTACACCATCACGGTCAGCGCAAGCGCCGACGTGCCCACGACGCTGATGTCGCTGGTGACGCCGTCGGTGAGCACCGCGGTGACCGCGAGCGCGCTCAATCCCGCGATCACGCTCGCGCCGAACGGGGTTTCGGTCGGCAACACGACGCAGGACAGTAACACCGTCTATTGGTACGTGGTCCATCAGGACGGCAGCCGCCCGTCCAGCGCCGATCTGCACCAAATGAGCGCGGGCGGCGGCGCCCAGATCACCGCCACCGCTGGCGACCGCATCGGCTTCGCCCTGTGCGACCACCACAACCCGACCGG
>JAKAZJ010000272.1 GCA_021826565.1 Pseudomonadota bacterium
GGGTGCTGGCCGATATCGGCGGCGGATCGCTGGAACTGCTGCGCATCGCCGGCGGCGGGCACGAACAGGGCCGCACCCTGGGTCTCGGCGTGATCCGCCTGGCGGAACGTTCGGGCGGCGATCCCGAGGAAGCCCGCGCGATCGTCGATGAAGACCTCGGCACCGTGCCCTGGCTGGGCGAAGCCGAAGGCCGGGATCTCTATCTGGTGGGCGGCGCCTGGCGCGCGCTGGCACGGGTCCACATGGCGCAGGTCGCGTATCCGCTGCGCATGGTCCATCAATACACGATCGGGCGCGAGGAAGCGCGCGAACTCGCGGTGATGATCGCCACCGCCGGCCGCCGCGCGCTGGAACGTCTGCCCGGAATGCCGCGCCGGCGCATCGAGGACCTGCCCTTCGCCGCCACCGTTCTGCGCCGGCTGCTCCGGCTCGGCGCCCCGCGCCGCGTCGTGTTCAGCGCCAGCGGGCTGCGCGAAGGCTGGTACCTGCACCGCATCCCGCCGGACATCGCCGCCGAAGACCCGTTGCTCGCCGCGGCACGCCATTATGCCGATTTTCTCGGCCGCGACGCCACGATGCCGCCCGCCCTGATCGCCTGGACCGCCGCTCTGTTCCCGGAGGAACCCGCCGCCGCGCGCCGGCTGCGCGAGGCCGCCTGCTGGATGTCGGATCTGGGCGCCCGCGACCATCCGGAGTTCCGCGCCGAACAGGCGTTCCTGCGCGTGTTCCGCCAGCCCGGGATCGGGCTGGATCACGGCGCCCGCGCGTTCCTCGCTCTGACCACCGCGCTGCGGTACGAGGCCGATCCGGAAACGCCGTTCCTCCGCCCCGCCCGGGCGCTGCTGGACGTGGCCGGCGCGCATCGCGCCGAGGTGCTGGGGATGGCGCTGCGCCTGGCGTATTCGCTGTCCGCCGGCACGCCGCATCTGCTGGAAGGCGTGGTGCTGGGCGTGGCCGACGGGCAGCTGCTCCTGCGGCTGGACCCGGCGCACGGGCTGTTCGAGGGCGACAGCGTGCTACGCCGCCTGGACCGGCTGGCTCAGGCGATGGGGCTGGAGCCGGTCGCGTCAGTCGAGTAGCGGAGCCACCTCCGCCATCCCGGCTGCGTCCCCCGACAGCAGCAGATCGGTCGCGGACCGTTCCCATGCAGGTGCTTGCGGGGCCAGCGGATCTTGCGGCGACAGGCGGTGTTCCAGCACGCAGCGGGCGAGCAATGCGCGGCGCGGGTCGGCGCCGGGGCGGGTCGATTCCCAGGCCAGCAGCACCGCGCTGGCGGCGTTGTACAGCGCCGTGGCCGCAACGCGGGCCAGTTGCTCGGGAAGCGTGGCGGCCGCCAGCGCCTCGGCCCGCTCCCAGGCAGCGCCGAGACGCGCGCGGAACGAACCGGGCAGCGCGGTCGCTTCCTCCAGCCGGGCGCGCAGCATCGTGCCCAGCGCGCGCTGCGCCCCCTGCCTGGCCACGGCGCGGCCGATCACGTCCAGCGCGTTGATGTTGCTGGTGCCTTCCCATAGCAGCCCGACCTGGGCGTCGCGGATCAGGCGGGCGGTCACGTAGTCTTCGATATACCCGTTGCCGCCGCGCGCTTCCATCGCCCCGGTAGCGACCGCGATATTGTCGCGGCAGGCGCGCAGTTTCAGCAGCCCCGTGAGGATCCGCAGCTCGGCCGACGCGCCGCGGTCCAGCGCGTCCGCGGTGGCGAAGGTGACGGACAGGGCCTGCTCGGCCGGCACGATCAGTTTCAGCAACTGCCGGCGCATCAGCGGGAACTCGGCGACCGCCCGACCGAAGGCGCGGCGTCCGCGTGCAGCGGCCAGCGCTTCGTTCACGCAGCGGCGCATCATGCCGGCGGCGCGCGCGCCGTGCGACAGGCGCGAGCGGTTCACCTGCTCCATCATCTGTTTCAGACCGGCATCGACGGCGCCGACCAGATACGCCTCGGCGCCTTCCAGGCGGATTTCGCCGCTGGCCATGGATTTCGTGCCGAGCTTGTCCTTCAGCCGGATCACCCGATACGCATTGCGCGTGCCGTCACGGCGCCGGCGCGGCAAGGCGAACAATGCGATGCCCTTGGTGCCGCCCGGCGCGCCGCGCGGGCGCGCCAAAGTCAGCGCCACGTCGGCATCGGCGTGGGAGTTGAACCATTTATCCCCGGTCAGCACCCAGTGCTCGCCGGCCGGCTCCGCCACGGTCTCGATCGCGCCGACATCCGATCCGCCGGCGCGCTCGGTCATGAACTGCGCGCCTTTCCACATCCGCGCCGGATCGCCCGACAGCATCTTCGGCAGCAGATAGTCCTGCAAGGCGGGGGCGGCGAAGGTGCGGATCAGATGGATCGACGTGTCGGTCATGCTGACCGGGCACATCAGGCCGAACTCGGCCTGCGTGAACAGATACTGGAAGGCGTATTTCGCCACCGCCGGCAGCGGCGCAGCCTGACCCAGCACGCCGGGCCGATGCGCCATGGCGTGGAACTGGAAATCGCCGAACGCGATCGCTTCCATCTCATGATAAGCGGGGTGGTATTCGATCCAGTCCGCGTCGTTGCCGTACCGGTCGCGATGATGCAGCACCGGTCCGTGGCGGTCGGCGATGCGGGCCAGGGCATCCAGCCGCCCGCCCGCGAGCACACCCAGCCGCGCGTAGTGCGGCGTCAGCGCGTCATGCACGCCGCGCGGCAGGTAGATCGCCAGCAGGTCGCGCAAGGATCGGTCGATGGCGTAGAAATCCAGCCCCGCGCAATCGGCGGGAATGTACCCGGCGGCACTCGCCGCCTGCGGCGCGGTCATCATGCTGTTCCTCCCATGCAATCATCGGCCTGTCGTTCCGGCGCCGTCAGCCGATCCATCCCGGCCAGACCCACCGCAGCCCCAGCAGCACCACCGCCGCCAGCGCACCCGCGATCAGATCGTCCCCCATCACCCCCCAGGCCCCGCTGCGCCGATCCGCCCAGCCCACCGGCCCCGGCTTGGCGATATCGAACAGCCGGAACAGCGCGAAGCCCAGCAGCAGCCCCACCAACCCCGGCCGCGCCAGTCCCGCCAGCGCCAGCCACTGCCCGGCGATCTCGTCGATCACCACGCTGCCCGGATCGCCGGTGATATCCGCCGCGCGGATCGCCCAGACCCCGCCCAGCGTGGCCAGCACGATCGAAGCCCACAACACCGGCGCCGGCAACCGCAGCAACCCCGCCCCCACCAGCACCGCCACCGCCGAGGCCACCGTGCCCGAGGCCACCGGCGCCCGCCCCAGCCCGAACCCCTCGGCGATCCAGCGCGCCGCGCTCATGGCGCGATCCGCGCCAGAAAAATCTCCAACGCCGCGACCACTTCCGGTTCCGCCAGGCTCGGGGCATGGCCCACGTCCGGCACGGTGACCGCGGTCATTGCGCCATGGCGTTCGCCCATCCGCGCCAGCGTGGCGGCCGAGAGGATGTTGCTCAGCGCGCCGCGCAGCACCAACAGCGGAAACGGCTCAAGCGCCCCGAACAGCGGCCACAGATCCGGCGGCGGCGCGTCCAGCAGCGCGGCGATCCGCGTATCCCATAGCGGGCGCCAGCGCCCATCGGCGGCGGGCGCATAGGTCAGCGCCGCCATCGCCTGCCAGTCGGCCTCGGTATGCAGCGACAGCGGCGGCAGGATCGCGCGCAGATGCGCGACGCAGGCCGCGAGGTCGGGCAGCGCCGGGTCATGGGCAACGAAGCGGCGGACGAAGGCCGCGCCCTCGGTGCCCACGTCCGGGCCGATATCGTTCAGTACCACGCCAGCCAGCAGCCCCGGCCGCGCTGCCGCCAGCCCCATCGCCAGCAGCCCGCCGAAGCTGGTTCCCACCACCACCACCCGGGCCAGGCCGAGCGCCGCCGCCACGTCCATCACGTCGCGCAAGGCGGCCTCGGGTCCGTAGCGATCGGGACGCGCGCCGGGCGGCAGGCGGAACGAAGCGCCGCGCCCGGCATAATCCAGTGCCACGATCCGCCGCGGCGCGCCCGCCGCCAGCGGTGCGAAATCCCCGGCGGTGCGCACCAGTCCGGGCAAGCATAACAGCGGCGTCCCGGGCGCGTCCGGATGCCACTCCAGCACGTTGAGCGCCAAGCCGTCCCAGGCCGAGATGCGATGCACGCGCGGGGTCATTTCGGGCCCGGCATCCACTGCGCCAGCAGCGCGGGCGCGGTGGTCCCGGTACGCGCCAGATAGACCACCATGTTTTCCAGCACCCGCTGAACGTAGTTGCGGGT
>JAKAZJ010000273.1 GCA_021826565.1 Pseudomonadota bacterium
GGAATGACCGCGACCGATGCCGCCACGGATGACATCGGCGACCTCAACCGCTTGCTGGTCGTGGCGCTGCTGGCGCTCGCTCGCGCCGGGGCCGCCGAGGAAGCCTGCCGGATCGCCGCGCGCGGCTGGTCCCTGCTGCGCCATCGCCATGCGCGGGAAGCCGAACGACTGACCGCGGCGCTGCACACCCTGGCCCGCGAGGCCAGGTTCGATTCCCCGAACCGAGGAGAGACAGACCGTGAGTGATACCCGCCTTCTGGACGTGCGCGCGCTGGTGCCTGCGGAGCGGCACCGGCGTATTTTCGCCACCTACGAGGCACTGGCGGTCGGCACAAAATTCGAACTGGTGAATGATCATGATCCGAAGCCCCTCTACTACCAGTTCGACGCCGAGCATCACGGCGACTTCTCCTGGCGGTATCTGGAGCAGGGGCCCGAGGTCTGGCGCGTGGAGATCGGTCGCCCGGCCGGAAAGCCTGTCGCTGCGCGATAGCGCATCGTCTCCGGGCAACCCGCGTTCCGGGGGGGCGCCGGCCGCCCCGGGAGGGGCTGGTGGCGACCGCGCCTCGCGCAGTGCGGAAGCGGAACCGGGCGATGACGCAGGTTCCTCCAATGCCCGGCGAATGCGAGGCACCCGCGCGAGACGCGCCCGCCCCATCATCGGCCGGCTTGCCGCAGAGAGGATGTAGGTCATGCACGAACAGACGGTCCTGGCGGAGATCATTTCCGCCATCGAGGGAATCCTTGCCGATAATTTGGATCGGATCGAACTGGAGCGGGTCGCGATCGGCTTGTTCTTCACCGGAGTGAAGCTGAGCACAGGCGCGGCCGGTGCCTGCGCGACGCCGCTGCGATCGATACCGGAAGCGGTCTGCTGCCCGAGTTCGGCCCTCGCCATGCCGTTTCCCGGCAAGCTGCGCGGCCGGCCGGTTCGCGACCTGCTCCGGGAGACGCGGGCCGCCGGCGGCATCCGTCGCGCGGTTGGCGTTGCGACCATGAACGCGCTGGCCGACATGTGCTGGGAGCGGCGCATGCCGGACGACGTGGAGCTTCATGCCGGTATCGATGCGTACGACGCGGCTGCCATCCGGCCGGGAGAACAGGTGGTCGTTGTCGGCGCCTTCGTCCCGTTCCTGAAGTCCCTGAAGCAGGCAGGACAGAAATTCACCGTGCTGGAAATGGATCCGGCGACACTGAAGCCGGATGAGCTGCCCTATTTCCGCCCGGCGGATCAGGCCGGCGCGGTGCTGCCCACCGCCGATGTCGTGCTGATCACGGGAACCACTCTGCTGAATGACACGCTGGAGCATCTGCTTGCGCTGTGCCGACCCAGCACCCGGGTGGTTGTCGTCGGCCCGACGGTCGGCCTGCTGCCCGACGCGTTCTTGCGCCGCGGCGTTGACGTGCTGGGAGGCATACGGGTCACCGCACCGGATGCGTTTCTCGACGTGCTGGCCGAAGGCGGGTCCGGCTACCATTTCTTCGGCCGTTCGGCAGAGAAGGTGGTGCTGATGCGACCAGCGAAGTCCGCTGTGCTGGACGCAGCCTAGCTTGGATGCGTTCGGGTGGCCGAGCGCTGGTCGCTCGCGTCAGGCCGGGCTGCGGCGCGCGCAAGCCGAACCCAGGCCTCACTGCGGGCGTGGGAGAAGTTTGCGCAATTCCCATAACAGCCCGGCGACGGCCAGGGTCCAGGCGGCCAGCGCGCACGCGAATGCGACCGGCGGCAACGGGTCCAGGAACGGCAGGTCAAGCGCCGTCGCCATCTCCCGCGTCGCCACGGTGTACATTCCCAGCGGGAACACCGCCCCCCAGTACAGCGGGTCGTAGCGCAGCGGAAATCGCTGGAACCCATGCCGCCAGACGCCGAGCACCAGCAGCATCGGGATCCACCACGTCCCGGTGGCCCAGTAGAACACGGTGAATCCCTTGAGGAACGGCAGCAGGGAGGCGAGGAACGGCGCGTCCGGCGTGTTCTCCACCAGCCGCGCGCCGGCCAGGGTGGAGATCGCCATGGCCCCCATGTTGATCCAGTAGGGCGGGCTCAGGTCGCTCGGCGAGAATGCGAAGAAGCTGTAACGGTAGAAGATCAGCGAGATGATCCAGATATAGAACATCCCGCCCCACAACCACATCGACAGCGCGAAGAAATTGAGCTCCAGCCGGTGCGGCTGCGGCCAGTGTCGCGCGATCAGCGCCGCCAGCACTGCGATCGACTGCGTTGCCACCACGGCGATCAGCCAGGCCCCGGTGAGTCCCTCTTCCAGTGGCGGCTTGTGGCGCTTGACCGTGAAGGCGGCGAAAATCGTGTAGGTGAGGCCAATCCACAGCGCGACGCCAAGCGCCAGGAAGACGGTCGCGAGCGCCACGCTGTGCGTCGTCAGCAGGATCTGGGTGCCGAGGATGCACGACCCAGCGACCGCGGTGAAGAAGCCGGGCCCCAGCCGGTGGTCAGTCATGTCGGCAAAAAACAGTCGCGGGTAGCGGATCGCGCGCAGCACGGTCAGCCCCGTCAGCACCGCGTAGGCGACGAGATTGAAGGCGAACAGCCCGGCCGCCAGGACGGAAAGCTGAAAATCATGGGCCGCGATCGAGACGATTCCGGTCGCCATCACCAGCGCGAAATAGGCGGGGGGAAGATGTTTCACGGTACGCCCCGTCACGGCGTATCGGGGCAGCGGACCCGCGGCCGGGTGAGCGGTCCGAAATACAGCACCACGAACAGCCCGAACGCGCCGCTCCAGGCGGCCCCGGCGAGCATGAGCAACAGAAGCGTGTCGCCCCCGGCCAATGGTGCCGCAACCCGTAGCAGCGCCGCGAGACCGACCAGAACATAGGCCGCGCAGGTCCCCGGCCCAGCGTGCAGCGCCCGGTCGGTATGGCCCAGGGTGGCGCGAGTCATCACCGCCAGGATCATGGTGCCGATCGCCCCGATCGTCAGCCCATGCACCGCGTCGGCTGGTGCCAGCCACCCGGTCAGCCCGGCAATCCCGAGCAGCAGGAACCCACCCGCCAGCCAGGCGTAGCCCACATGCAGGACCAGCAGCAGCGGCTCCCGCCAGGTACGCCAGCCCTGCCAGCGTGCGAGGCGGCCGAGCAGCAGCAAGCCGGCGGCAAGCGCGGCCCAGGAGCTTGCAGCCGCGCCCGGCGCCACGACCCAGGCCAACAGCGCAAGCGCGACAGCGCCGAGCGCCACGCGATCCACCGTCCCGAACGGCGCCGGCATCCGGCCAGCCCGATCCACGCGCGCCAGCCAGTTGCGGGTGAAGCTCGGGATCAACCGTCCGCCCATCATGCTGATCAGCAGCAGCGGTACCGCCACGCCCGCCCGATTCCCACCCTGCGGGGACGAAACAAACCCGAGCACCTTGAATCCCGCTTCGACGCAGTTTCGCGCGATCGCCGATCCCATGATGCCGAGGCCGATGGCGCCGAGCGACAGGCCGGTCTCCTGCGTCGTGCGCACCGGCCCGCTCACGCCATCCACCGCACGATGCCGGCGACGCCATCGACCGCGACGTTGGCCCCGTCGGGAATCCGCCGTGTCGCATCGAGCACGCCGAGCACCATCGGCACCCCGCGCTCGCGCGCCAACGAAGCAAGGTGCGAGGTGCTGCCGCCCAGCTCGGCCACCACTCCGGCCACGCGCGGCAGGATGTGGCTGAGCGCCGGCCCGGCCACCCGCGTCACCAGGATGTCGCCCGGCGCGACCCGGGCCAGTTCGCATTCGCAATTGATCACGCGGGCACGCCCTGAGCCCCAGCCGATCCCGGCCGGGTGCCCGTTGAGCCGCGGGTGCTGGAGCCAGATCTCGTCCGGCACCGATGGCTCCGCCACGGTCAGCGGGCGCGCCTGCAGCAGCTTGAACCCGGTATCGTCGAGCGCCCACTCGATCTCCACCGGCACGCCCATCACGTCCTCGGCGCGCAGCAGCAGCTGCCCCAGCGCGGCGATCTGCGCCCGGTCCAGGCTGGGTTCGCACACGAGCCGCTGCGGTACCGCGCGGGGAACTGCCGTCAGGCCATGGGTACAGGTATCGCGGTGTTCCTTGCGCCCCGCCTCGATTTCGCGGATCGCGCCGCTGCGGCTGAGGCGGATACGGTCCGGCACCACCTCGCCCTGGGCGATGGCCGAGCCGAGGCCCCAGGTGGCGCTCAACACCATCTCGTCCTCGGCGGTGCGGCTCAGCCCGCCGCCGGAGGCCTGCGCCGCGACCAGCTTCTGGACCA
>JAKAZJ010000274.1 GCA_021826565.1 Pseudomonadota bacterium
ACCGGCCGTTGAAGCCGAGGCGGCGGGAGTTGGCGCCGTCGGAACCGGGGCCGCCGGCGGCGGCAGCGATGCCGCATGGACCGCGCCCACGGGCGCGCGCGAAGGCGGTGCCGGCGGCGGCCTCGGAGCCGCCGGCTTCGCGGTGACCGCCGGCATCGTGGCGCTGGCCCCGCTGGCCGCCGTCACTGCCGGAGGCACCACCGGCGGCGGCAAACTGCCCACACCGAACAGCGACGGAGACGTCCCCGGACGCGACGGGTCAGGCAGCGGTGCGGCTTCGGCCAAGTGATGCGCGTGGGCGCGATCCGAGATCAACCCGGCGCTGATGGCATGCAACGCCGCCAGATCCGGCGGCGCCGGCGCGGGCGGGACCGTCGCCAGATTGGGATAGGGGTGGTTCGCGCCGGGGATCGGCCCGTTATCCTTGGCGATCACCCCACCCTCACGGTGGTGGAACCAGCCCGCCGGGTTCAACGCCGCGCAGCCGGACAGCGCCAGCCCCGACGCCAATGCCAAGACCGATGCTTTCGGCAGACATGCGGCGCGCATGGCCGCCATGCCTTGCCGTCGGCCGGCCCCGCCCGTAAAACCCGCCGCGCTTCCTCGTGCCGTCATCCCAGGGTCCGCCCGTTACCAAAATCCAGTGGCCGATGTAGCCGCTGTCGCCCCGCGCGAAAAGGACACGTTCATGGCCAAGCAAGACGCCCCGGAAGCCTCCGGCTTCAAGCTGCCGGACCCGGAGGCCGTCAGCCGCTCCATGGCCGACATCGCCGAACGCTCGCAGCGCCTGGTCAGCGACTGGCTTGCCCGGCAGTCTCCGCCCAATAGCGGCCCTGATCCGCTGAATATCGGCGGTGCGTTCCTTGAGATGACCGCGCGCCTGATGGCCAGCCCGGGCAAGCTGTTCGAAACGCAGCTGGGCTTCTGGCAGGACTATCTGACCCTGTGGCAGAACACCGCGAAACGCGTGATGGGCATGACGCCGGAGCCGGTGATCGACGCCGCCGGCACCGACCGCCGCTTCAAGGACGAAGCCTGGCGCGATAACGAAGTGTTCGACTTCATCAAGCAATCCTATCTGCTATCCGCGCGCTACGTGCAGGACGTGGTCAAGCAGGCCGACGGGTTGGATGCCAAGACCGCGCAGAAGGTGGATTTCTACGCGCGCCAGTTCATCGATGCGATGAGCCCGTCCAATTTCGTGCTGACCAATCCGGAAGTGCTGCGGCGCACCGCGGAAACCGGCGGCGAGAACCTGCTGAAGGGCCTGTCCAACCTGCTCGGCGATCTGGAGCGCGGCAAGGGCAAGCTGCGCATCAAGATGACCGACATGGACGCGTTCCGCCTGGGGGAGAACATCGCTGTCTCCCCCGGCAAGGTCGTGTTCCAGAACGATCTGATGCAGCTGATCCAGTATGCGCCGTTGACCGATACCGTGCTGAAGCGCCCGCTGCTGATCGCGCCGCCGTGGATCAACAAGTTCTACATCCTGGACCTGCGCGCGAAGAACAGCCTGGTGCGCTGGGCGGTGGCGCAGGGTCACACCGTGTTCATGATCTCCTGGGTCAACCCCGATGAGCGTCTGGCCGAGAAGGGGTTCGAGGATTACATGACCGAAGGCTACCTGGCGGCGCTGGACGCGATCGAGCAGGCGACCGGGGAACGCGAGGTCAACGCGATCGGCTACTGCCTGGGCGGCACGCTGCTAAGCTCCACCCTGGCGTATATGGCGGTCAAAAAAGACAAGCGGATCGCCTCCGCCACGTTCTTCGTCACCATGATGGATTTCGCCGAAGCGGGCGAGCTCGGCGTATTCATCGATGAGGAACAGCTACAGGCGCTGGAGGAAAAGATGAACCAGCGCGGCTATCTCGAAGGCTCGGAGATGGCCACCACGTTCAACATGCTGCGGGCCAACGACCTGATCTGGTCGTTCGTTGTGAACAACTATCTGCTGGGCAATGATCCGTTCCCGTTCGACCTGCTGTACTGGAACGCCGATTCCACCCGGATGCCGGCACGCATGCACAGCTTCTATCTGCGCAAGATGTACCAGGAAAACCTGCTCAAGGACCCGGGCGGGATCAGCCTCCGCGGCGTGCCGATCGATCTGCGCGCGATCAAGGTGCCGGCGTATTTCCTGTCCACCCGCGAAGATCATATCGCGCCATGGAAATCCACCTATCGCGGCACCCAGATGCTGGCGGGGAAGAACCGCTTCGTGCTGGCGGCATCCGGCCATATCGCCGGGGTGGTGAACCCGCCGGAAGGCGGCAAATACAGCCACTGGATCAACCCCGAACTGCCCACCGACCCCGAGGCCTGGCTGGCGGGCGCGACCGAGATCGCCGGCTCGTGGTGGCCGGACTGGCATCGCTGGGTCACCGCGTTATCGGACGCACAGGTGCCCGCGCGCGTGCCCGGGGACGGCAAGCTGCCGGCGCTTGAGGACGCGCCGGGCAGCTATGTGGCCGTGCGGCTGAGCTGAGACGTGGCGGACGTCACCGGACCGGACGGCGCGCCGCCGATCCGGCTGTTCCCGCTGGTCTGGGTCGGGCTGACAGGCGCGGCGTTGGCGTGGGTGATCGCCTCGGGCAGCCTTTGGGCGCTGACCTTCGCGCATGTGTTCGGCGGCGTGCTGTGGACCGGCATCGACCTGTTCCTGGGCTTCGTGCTGGGGCCGATCCTGCGGGCGCTGCCGCTGCCGTCGCGCCGCGCCGTGGCGCTGCGGCTGCTGCCGAAGACCTTGTATCTGTTGCCGACACTGGCCGCCGTGACGGGCACCGCCGGGTGGGTGCTGGCCGGGCGGATGGGGTTTCTGGCGCTGGTTTGGCCGGCGTATGGCTGGGTGGCGGCGGCGTTGCTGATCCTGACCGTCCTGACGGTGCAGGGGCTGGGCATCCTGTTGCCGGTCAATCTGCTGGTCTATTTCGAACTGCGTAAACCCGCCCCGGACGGAGCGCGCATCGGGCGGCTGATGGGCCGCTACGTGCGGGTGGTTGCGATCCAGGGGGCGATGCAGGTCGCGATGATCCTGGTCATGGCGCGTTTCGCCACCGGCGTCTGACCGCCTCGCGTTACCGCGCGCTGATGGGCGGGCGCGGTGAATCGCCCAGCAGCCGGGCCAGGACCGGCTCCATCGCCGCGGCCATCGCCGCCTGGGTCTGCGCCGTGGGATGCAGCGGCGCGGCCGGCGGATGCAAATGGGGGTCCAGGAACCGCGTCAGAACCAACCGGCCGTCGCGATAGAACAGCCGGTCCAGGTCCAGGTAGGTGACGTGGTCCACCCGATGGTCGCCATAGATCCCGGCCAGGCGCCGGTTGATCGCCGCGGTGGTGCGGGTGATCCAGGCCGAGCGATCCGACGGCAGCACCGCCAGCAGCAGGAGTTTCGTGCGCGGCAGGCGCCGGCGCAGGATGGCGATGACCGTCTGGATCCCGTCCACGGTTTCGGCCGCGTCCCAATGCGGCGCGCCCATGTCGTTGGCGCCGATCAGCACCACCGCGACCCGGGGTGAAATGCCCGAAGCCTCGCCGTGATCCAACCGCCAGATCAACGAGGCGGTGGTGTCGCCGACAAATCCCAGGTCGATCGCATGGCGGCCCCCATAGTAGTGGTTCCATACGGGACGGAAGCGCGCCCAGGGCTGCTTGCCGTCGCGCTCCCAGTCCTGGGTGATGGAATCGCCGTAAAATACCAGCGCCGGCGGCGCGCGGCGCAATTCCGCCTGTTTGGCCTGGAAGCGATGCCGCCACCAAGGCAGATCCATGCGTCCGATCGGAACCGCGGCCAGGACGACACGCGCCGACGCCGCGACCGGGCTGGCGAACAAGACAAGCAACAACAGCAGACGGAGGCGCATCGGCGGGTCCGGGGAAGGTGACGGATCAAGATCGCCGCCCGGCGGGAAGTGGGCAAGAGGCGCGCGTCAGTGTGTCCGGTGCGCGCCGCCCGATAGCTGAATCTCAGGTCCCGGTGCCGCTGCCGGAGACGCAGTTCTGCCCGCCTTGCCCGGAGGATGCCTGCCCTTGCTGGCCCTGATTGCCCGCCTGCTGGCCGTCGCCCTGCTGCCCGGACTGGCCGCCGCCGCTCTGCTGGCCCTGATCGCCCGCCTGCTGGCCGTTCCCCTGCTGCCCGGACTGGTCGCCGCCGTTCTGCTGGCCCTGATTGCCCGCCTGCTGGCCGTCGCCCTGCTGCCCGGACTGGCCGCCACCGCTCTGCTGG
>JAKAZJ010000275.1 GCA_021826565.1 Pseudomonadota bacterium
ATGTGGGAATATGTGTCGGTCAAGGTCAATCTCCGGCTTGACCGCAAGACCCGCAAGCGCCTGTTCCGGATCGGTTTTCTGACCGCTCTGGCGGCCGGCGCGCTGGAATACCCGCTCGATGGCGTGGTTGCCCCCCTGGCGTTCGCGCCGCTGACCGGGCTGGCGCTGAAGGCGATCCTGGTCGGCGTGATCGAGGAAGGCACGAATTTCGTCGGTCTGCTGTTCCTGGCCGACCGCAAGCAGATCAGCGCGATCGGCCCGGCCGCGGCGATTCCGCTGGCGGCCGGCATCGGCATCGGCTTCGCGCTGTTCGAGAACATGTTCTATCTCGGCGCCGCCGCGCTGCACGGCACCGTGATGAGCACGGCGCTGATGCGCGCGTTCACCGCGATCCCGGGACACGCGCTGGACGGCATGGCGATGGGTGCGTTCTATTGCCTGGCCTGGCGCTCGCCCCGCCGCTTCGACCCCGCCGCCGCCCTGGCCGCCTGGGTGGTGCCGGCGGTGATGCATGCCCTCTATGATTTCACCGCCTTCGCCATGGCGCTGCCGGACCAGGCGCGCTGGGCCAGCTATCTGTTCCCGTTCGTGCTGCTGACCGAGGGGCTGCTGACCGCGGCGCTGGTCGCGGCGGCGTTGCGCGGCGCGACCTGGACCGGCGCGGACATGAGCGAGGCCGATGCCCCGGACGAGATCGGCAACCGCGCGGTGGCGATGGCGGTGGTGTTGCTGCTGGGCGGCAACGGATTGCTGTATTTGGCGGTGCGGGCAACGCACCCGGCCGCGTTCGCAGCGATTGCGGTGGCGCCGCTGGTGCTGGGGGTGGATCTCGCGCTGGTGGGGATGCGCCGGCGCGCCCTGGCCTGAACGCGGCGCTGGGCCCTGCGCTGGACCCTGCCCGCGCGCCGCGCGAGACTGCCGCCGCGGACAGTCTAAACGCGAACCCTGCCCGCCCCGTGGGAGCCGTCCATGCAAAGCCTGATGCAGCCGCACATGCTGCTGATTTCCTCGCTGCTCACCCATGCCGCGCGCCATCACGGCGATGGCGAGATCGTCTCGCGCTCCGAGGAGGGCGATCTCCACCACACGAACTGGGCCGAAACCGAACGCCGCGCCCGGCGCCTGGCCCGCGCGCTGGCCGCGCTGGGCATCGGCCCCGGCGACCGCGTCGGCACGCTGGCCTGGAACACCCATCGCCATCTGGAAATCTACTACGCCGCCCCCGGCATGGGCGCCGTCTGCCACACCATCAATCCGCGCCTCGCGCCCGACGACATCGCCTATATCGTCCAGCACGCCGGCGATCGCGTGCTGTGCGTCGATCCCGGCTTCGCCCCGCTGCTGCAAGCGATCGCGCCCGCCCTGGTCGGCACCGTGCGCGACGTGATCTTCCTGACCGACGCGGCACGGCTGCCCACCATCGACTTACCGGCTGGCATCGCAGTTCACGCCTATGAATCGCTGATGGATGCGGCCGACGAGACCTATGTCTGGCCGGCGCTGGACGAGACGAGCGCCTCGGCGCTTTGCTACACCTCCGGCACCACCGGCCGGCCCAAGGGCGTGCTGTACAGCCACCGCTCCACCGTGCTGCACGGCTACGCGATCAACATGACCGACGTGATGGGGCTCGGCGCGCGCTCACGGGTGCTGCCGGTGGTGCCGATGTTCCATGTCAACGCCTGGGGCATCCCGTATGCCGCGGCGATGGCCGGGGCGGGTCTGGTGCTGCCCGGCCGGCAGCTGGACGGGGCCAGCCTGCACGCGCTGATGAACCAGGCGCGCGTCACCATGGCCTGCGGCGTGCCCACCGTGTGGCTGGGCCTGCTCGCGCAGCTACGCGCCTCGGGCGGGCGGCTGGACACGGTGCACACGATCATGACCGGCGGTTCCGCCTGTCCGCCGCTGCTGCTGGAGGCATTCGCCACCGAATACGGCGTGACGGTCGAGCAGGGCTGGGGCATGACCGAGATGTCGCCGGTCGGCACCTACAACAAGCCGAAATCCGGCAGCCCCGCGCCGGACCCGGCGGAGCGGCTGCGGTTGGGCCTGAAGCAGGGCCGCATCCTGTGCGGATTGGATATGAAAATCGTCGATGGCGCGGGGCGCGAACTGCCCTGGGACGGGGTCGCGTTCGGCGATCTGAAAGTGCGCGGCCCCTGGGTGACCGGCGCCTATTACGGCGATCCGCCCGGCAGCGCGCTGGATGCCGAGGGCTGGTTCGCCACCGGCGACGTCGCCACCATCGACGCCGCGGGGTTCATGGAAATCACCGACCGCTCCAAGGACGTGATCAAGTCGGGTGGGGAATGGATCAGCTCGATCGCGCTGGAAAACCTCGCCGTCTCCCATCCCGACGTGGCCGAGGCCGCGGTGGTCGCCGCGACCCACCCGAAATGGGACGAACGCCCGGTGCTGCTGGTGGTGGCGCGGCCGGGGCGGGTGATCGATCCGGACTCGGTCCTGGCGATCTACGAGGGCAACGTGGCGCGTTGGTGGGTGCCGGACGCGGTGGTGGTGCTGGACGAATTGCCACACACGGCAACCGGGAAATTGCAGAAGAACGCGCTGCGGGCGCGGTTCCGCGGGCATCTGACCGGGGGGAATTAGCCGTCCCCGATAGGGGCCGGGCCTGACCGGTCATCCGCCCCCGCGTGTCCGTGCGCAAATGGCCGCCTCAAGGGCGGCCATGGGGGGTGAGCCGAGGGGCGAGCGGCGCGCGCGGCGCTTCCCACCCCAGGGCCGCGCGCGCTAAGCCTCCGCGCCCTCCTGCCGGAACCACCGCCGCCGATGTCCGCCGCCCGCCCCGATTCGCACCCGCCGCTCCCGTCGCGGGACCGACCGATCGCGTCCGACTCCGAACCCAGCCTGGGGCGGATGCTGGCCTGTCTGGCCGGATTCGTCCTGCTCTGGACGCTGTATGCCGCGATCACCGAGGCCCCGGTCGCGCTCAAGCACGACATGGCCGAGGCCTATGCCTGGGGGCGGCAATTCCAGTGGGGCTACAACCAGCACCCGCCGTTCTGGGCCTGGATCTGCGGCCTGTGGTTCCGCGTGTTGCCGCGGCAACTCTGGGCCTTCGCCGCCCTGTCCAGCCTGAACGCCGGCATCGGGCTATGGGGGGCCTGGGCGGCGATGGGGGAGTTCGTGACCGGGCGCACGCGCACGCTCGGCCTGGCGCTGCTGCTGATCACGCCGCTGTACACGTTCTACGCCTATAAATACGATGCCAACACGATCTTCCTGTCGGTCTGGCCGTGGATGCTGGTCTGGTTCCTGCGCACGATGCGGACCCTGCGCACGCGCGACGGGATTTTTTTCGGCATCGCCACCGCCTGCGCGATCCTGTCGAAATACTACGCCGCGATCCTGATCGTGACCTGCCTGCTGGCCTCCCTGCAGATGCCGAATCGCTGGCGGCTGTGGCGCCGCCCCGCCCCCTATGCCGCGATCGCGGTGGCGCTGGCGCTGATCGCCCCGCATCTGGTCTGGCTGGCCCGCAACAACGCCCCGCCGCTGCGCTATCTGGCCAGCGTCGAGGGCTGGGGCTGGTCCTGGGTGCTGGCTCATGCCGCCAACGCACCGGCCTCGGCGCTGGGGATGATGACCGGGCCGATCCTGGTGCTGGCCTGGGTGCGCCTGACCGCGCGGCCGCGCACGGCTTGGGGATGGCCCCAGGGATGGCCCGGCGATCCCCGTCTCCGGCTGCTCGCCACGCTGACCTTCGCGCCGCTGATCCTGTCGGAAATCGGCGCGCTCGGCGAACGCACCACCCTGACCTCGGAGATGCTGCTCGGCACGTTCCCGCTGCTGCCCCTGGTGCTGCTGGCGCTGGCCGCGCCGGTGGAGCAGGACCGGGTGCGGCGGATCACCCTGCGCCTGGCCGCGCTGGTCAATTTCGGCGCGGTCGCGGTCGCGCCGGTGACCATGCTGGTCCGCACCTACGTCTCCCCGGCGGCGATGAAGATCGGGCCGTATCAGGAAGTGGCGCGCGCCGCGACCCGGATCTGGCATCAACGCACCGGGCTGCCGCTGCGCTACGTCGCCGGGACCCATTGGTATGAAAACGAGGTCGCCTTCTACAGCGCCGATCGCCCGCACGCGTTCAAGGATTTCAACTACGCCGCCGCGCTCTGGGTGACCCCGGCGCGGATCGCGCGCGACGGGCTGCTGTCGGTGTGCGTCGCCTCCGACCCGCAATGCCTGGCGCGCACGG
>JAKAZJ010000276.1 GCA_021826565.1 Pseudomonadota bacterium
GACGGCACCCGCCCTGGTCCTCGCGGCGGAGCAGCGCCGCCTGATCGCGGCCATCCTGCGCGCCGAACTTCCCCGTGACGCCCTGGTCTATGTGTTCGGGTCGCGTGCCACCGGGCGCGCCGGGCGCTTCTCCGACCTCGACCTGGCGATCGACGCCGGGCGCAAACTGTCGGTCGATGAGCACGCGCGCCTGGCCGAGGCGTTCGAGGACAGCGATCTGCCGTTCCGCGTCGATCCGCTCGACTGGGCCAGCGCGTCGGCGGCGTTCCGCGCCACCATCGCCGCCGATCGCGTCGCGCTGACCCCCGAGGCCGCCGCACCCGTCGTGCCGCGCGGCTGAAGGTCTGTGAATGAATGCCCGCGAGCCGCCAAATCCGGAGCAAAACCTGAGCGATTTCAGTGGGCATTCATGCGCAGGTTCGATTGATTCTCCTGCTCTCACCCGCCCGTTGCCGCTCCCCCTGACGCACCGTTTATGGCAGCGCCTGCCCGCCGGCCCGCGCCGCGGCCTGCTGACCCGCCTGCTCCCGTTGCTCGCGCCGCGCCCGGTCACCCCGCCGCCGCCGGCCCCCGGGGGCGTGATCGTGGCGGGCGAGTTCTCCCGCGCGTCCGGCCTCGGCGAGGGTGCGCGGCTGATGCTGCGCGCCCTGGTCGCGCGCGGCATCCCGGCCTGGCCGCTGGATCTGGGCACGCTGCTGCCGGCGCATACCCCTGACCTGCCGCCGCCGCCGCCGGCCGCCCCGCCGCCCGACGCGGCGCTGGTGCTGCACGTCAATCCGCCGCTGCTTCCGCTGGCGCTGACACGGTTGCCGCGCGGTTTGGTGCGCGGACGGCGGATCGTCGGGTACTGGGTCTGGGAACTGCCGCAGGCCCCGCCCGGATGGCGTCACGCCGCCCGCCTGGTGCACGATATCTGGACCCCGTCGCGGTTCTCGGCCGCCGCGCTCGCCGCATTCGGGACCCCGCTGGTGGTGCCGCATCCGCTGGCCGAGGCCCCGCTTCTCCCGGCGCCCCTGACCCGCGCCGATTTCGGCCTGCCGGAGGGCGCGGTGGTGGTGCTGGTATCGTGCAATCTGGCGTCCTCGTTCGCGCGCAAGAACCCGTTGGCCGCCGTGGCCGCGTTCCGCGCCGCGTTCGGCGACCGCCGCGACCGGCTGCTGGTGCTGAAACTCGGCCATCCCGAACATGATCCGGCCGGCTTCGCCAGCGTGCGCGCCGCGATCGGGACGGCGCCCAATATACGGCTGGAAACCCGCGTCCTGCCGGGGCCGGATGTGCTCGCGCTGACTGCCTGCGCCGATTTGGTTCTGTCGCTGCATCGCAGCGAAGGGATGGGGCTGGTTCCGGCCGAAGCGATGCTGCTCGGCCGCCCGGTGATCGCGACCGGCTGGTCGGGCAATCTGGCGTTCATGGACGCGGACAGCGCCGCGCTGGTCCGCTACCGCCTGGTCCCGGTGGCCGATCCGCGCGCGGTTTATGGCGGCCCCAGCGCGGTCTGGGCCGAGGCCGATATCGCCGACGCCGCCCGACACCTGCGCCGCCTGGCCGACGACGCCCCGGCCCGCCTTGCGCTGGGTGCGGCCGGGGCGGCGATGGCGCGGGCCATGCTGAGCGCGGACCCGCTGGTGGCGGCGGTGCGGGGTCTGGCCGGGTAGAACCCCGCGTCGGGTTGTCTGCCGGCGCGCCCGTTGGCCGGAACCGGCGGTTCGGCCGCACCGAGGCTCCCCCCGCCGTGCCGCTCGCCGCCTCGTGACCCGCATCCCGTTGGAATTGCGACAAATCGTCACATCGCGGGCACGTCCTTGCCATAGTTGCCCGGGCACAATGCCGTCCACGCAGCCGACAGGAGGCCCCGATGAACGCGATCACACCGGTGGACATGCCCCACATCCCAGGCCACGTCCCCGGGCACGTCCCCTGCCACACCCGCGACCTGCTGCGCGACCCGCTGACGCGCCTGATGATGGCCAGTGACGGCGTGTCGGAGCGCGAGCTTCTGGAACTGCTCCGTCGCGTCCGCCGCGCCCGGTTCCCGCGTGCCGGACTTGCTCCGGTGGCGCATCCGGGGCCTGATCCGCGTCGCTGATCCGCCGCCCGACCAGTTATCCCCGGGCGGCAGCCGATGCCGGAGCCGCCTATGCCCACCCAAGCCGCCCTTCCCGCCGCCTTGCGCGCCGCCGTCGCCGCCCAGCGCGACCGCGCCGCCGATCTGTTCGACCGGCTACGCGCCGATGGGCATGCCCCGCCGGGGGTCTCGCGCGATCCCTATGGCCCCGGCGAGCAGCGTGCCCATGCCACGATGGCCGCGGCGGCCGCCGCCCTCGGCCTGATCCCGGACAAAGACGCCGCCGCCAATCGCTACGCGACCTGGCCGGGGCGGGACCGGACGGCCGGGCGGATCGTGATCGGCTCGCATCTCGATTCCGTCCCGCACGGGGGCAATTTCGATGGCGCCGCCGGCGTAGTCGCGGGGCTGGTCGCGGTGGCTTCGCTGCAATCGCTGGGGGTCACGCCGGCGCGCGACGTCACCGTGATGGCGATCCGCGCCGAGGAAAGCGTGTGGTTCCAGGTGTCGTATATCGGCAGCCGGGGCGCGCTGGGGACCTTGCCGGCCGGGGTGCTGGCCGACGGGGCATCGGCCGCGCGCCGGACCGACACCGGCCGCACCCTGGCCGCGCATATCGCCGATTGCGGCGGCGATCCCGCCGCCCTGGCCGCCGGCGCGCGCCATTTCGATCCCGCCACGATCGCCGCCTATCTGGAACTGCATATCGAGCAGGCCCCGAGCCTGATCGAGGCCGGCCGCGCCGTCGGCATCGCCACCGGCATCCCGGGCAATGTCCGCTTCCCCGAGATCCGCATCACCGGGCGCAACGACCATGTCGGCCTGCCGCGCCGCTTTCGCCGCGACGCCGCGCTGGCCGGCGCCGAACTGGCGCTGGGCGTGGAACGGCTCTGGCAGGAGCACGAGGCGCGCGGCATCCCGATGGCCGCCACGATCGGACGCTTCCACACCGACGCCGCGCAGCACGGCCTGACCATCGTGCCCGGCGCGTTCCGCCTGAGTATCGATCTGCGCGCCTACGACCCCGCGGTGGTGACGGCGCTGGAGGTCGCGTTCCGCGACCTGGTCCGCGGGATTGCGAAACGCCGCGGCGTGACGATCGATCTCGGCACGCGCGCGTCGGCGGACGTCGGCGTGGTGGACCCCGCGATCCGCGCCGGGCTGGAAGCAGCCGCCGCCGCACTGGACATTCCGGTTCTGGCGCTCGGTTCCCCCGCGTCCCACGACGCCGCCGCCTTCGCCGCCGCCGGAGTGAAGATGGGCATGGTGTTCGTGCGCAACGCAAACGGCAGCCATAATCCGGACGAGGCGATGGAGTTGGACGATTTCCTGGACGCCACCGCCGTCCTGACCGCCTGGCTCGCCGGCGCGATCGCCTGACCCGCATCGAGGAACCGCACATGCCCCGCACCGTTTTCGTTCTGAACGGCCCCAACCTGAACCTGCTCGGCAAGCGCCAGCCGCAGATCTACGGTCACGAAACGCTGCTGGACGTGGCAGCCGCCTGCCGCGCGCTGGCCGCCGAGCTGGACCTGACTTTGCGCTTCCACCAGAGCAACCGCGAATACGAAATCATCGACTGGATCCACGAAGCCCGCGAGATCGCGCAGGGGATCGTCATCAACCCGGCCGCCTTCACCCATACCTCGGTGGCGATCCTGGACGCGCTCCATACGTTCGAGGGACCGATCCTGGAGGTGCATATCTCCAACGTCCACAAGCGCGAGCCGTTTCGTCACCATTCCTATGTGTCGAGCGTCGCCACCGGCGTGATCGCGGGCTTCGGTACCGATGGATACTTGCTGGCACTGCGGCGGATGGGGCGGTTGCTGACCAGCTGAGAAGCGCGGCGCGGCTCTTTGCTGGCACATATTGCAGGCCGGTATTCCGTCCTTGCTTTCTGGCTATCCGATAGCCATAATCTCCCCATGCCCGAGCACAGTGTCGCCGAAGCCCGCAACCATCTGTCCGAACTGATCGACCGCGCCCGCGCCGGCGAGCAGGTGGTCATCACCCGCCATGGCACAAGGGTGGCCGAGATCACCGCCGCCCCCCCTTCTCCCCGTCCGGTCTCGGCCGCCGATCTCGCCTTCCTCGCCCGCCATCGCGTCGGTCGCCCCATCGGCGCCCCCACCAGTCGTCCCATCAG
>JAKAZJ010000277.1 GCA_021826565.1 Pseudomonadota bacterium
CCTGCTGGCGCAGAAGCTGGGCCTGGACTGGGACAAATTATGGGCGATCACGTCCACCGCCACGGCGCAATCCTGGGCGCTGTCCAGCTATTGTCCGGCGCCGGGCGTGGTCGCCGCCGCGCCGTCCAACCGGGACTACGCGCCCGGTTTCATGGCCGCGCTGATGCTGAAGGACGTGAAATTGTCGCAGGCGGCGGCGGCGGCGACCGGCACGCCGACGCCGCTCGGCGCGCATGCCACCGCGCTGTATCAGAAGCTGGTGGATGCCGGGGAGGGGACGCGGGATTTCTCGGCGATCTTCCGCTGGCTGGCGGGACAGGCGCGCGACTAGCCGGGCGCGGCCAGCGGGGCAAGCCAGCGGGACCAGCCGGCGGAACCAGCGAAGGGATACGGGATGGAACGCCGGGCCTGGGCGATCCTGGCCGCGCTGCTGCTGGCGCGGATCGGGTTCGGCTACGAATACCAGTCGGTCCCCAGCCTGGGTCCCGGGCTGATCGCGCGGCTGCATCTGAGTTACGCCGGATTCGGTTCGCTGATCGGGGTTTATATGATCACCGGCGCGTTCGTCGCGCTGCCGCTCGGGCTGCTGGGGCGGCGGTTCGGGGACCGCTTGGTGCTGGGTGGCGGCATGGCGCTGATGGCGGCGGGCCAGGCGCTTTGCGCGCTGGCGCCGGATGCGCGCGGAATCGCGATCGGGCGCGCGGTTTCGGGGTTCGGGGCGGTGGCGATGATGGTGCTGCAAAGCAAGGTCATCGCCGACTGGTTCGCGGGACGGCGCTTCATGCTGGCGATCAGCCTGTCTTCGGCGGCCTATCCGGTGGGGGTCGGGCTGGCGCAGCTGGTGCTGCCGCCGCTGGCGCGGGCCTGGGGCTGGGGGGCGGCGTTCGGGTCGGGCGCGCTGGAAGCGCTGGTGGCGCTGGCGCTGTTCTTGGCCGCGTTCCGCCGCCATGCCAACGCGGCCCCGGCGTCGGGTCTCGGGCTGCCGACCGGGCGGGAGGCGGCGATGTCGGCCTGTGCCGGCCTGATCTGGACTGCCTACACCGCCTGCTACGCCGCGTTCCTGTCGTACACGCCGGCGCTGATGCATGCGCGCGGCCAGGACCTGGCGCTGGTCGGGCTGGTGGTGGCGGTGGCCACCTGGGGGGACGTGATCGCCACGCCCGCGGGCGGCGCGATCGCCGGGCGGATCGGCACCACGCCGCTGCTGGCGGTGGGGACCGCGACGATGATCCTGGGGGTGGCGCTGATGGGTGCCACCAATCTGCCGCTGCTGTCGGGCGCGCTGGTGGGGCTGCCGGGGTCGCTGCATGCCGGGCTGATCATCGCGCTGGGCACGCTGTCGGCACGGGCGGAGAACCGCGCCGTCGGCATGGGGATTTTCTTCACCATCTATTACGGCGGCGGCGCAATCGCACCGGCGCTGTGCGGGATGGCGGCGGATGCGTATGGCGGGGTGGGGGGCGCGATGTTCGCTGGCGCCGCAATCGGGGCGCTGGCGATACCGGCGTTCCTCGCGCACCGCGCGTTGGGCGGGCGGGCGACGCTGGCGGCCCATGCGGCGCGCGCGGTCACGGAAACACGATAATCCCTATGCGGATTATTGGCGCGGCGTGTAGTCTCCCCGCCAACCGGAACGTGGTGCGGAGGAACCCAGCATGACCCACCCGATCTTGATCGCTGGCGGCGGCATCGGCGGCCTGGCCGCGGCGCTGGGCCTGGCCCGCGCCGGCTTCCCCAGCTTGGTGCTGGAGAAGGCGGCGGCGCTGGGCGAGATCGGCGCCGGAATCCAGCTTGGCCCCAACGCGTTCCACGCCTTCGACGCGCTGGGCGTGGGCGACACCGCACGGGCGATGGCGGTGTATATCGACCGGCTGCGGCTGATGGACGCGCTGACGGCAGACGAGATCACGCATATCGACCTCGGTCCGGCATTCCGCGCGCGGTTCCGCAATCCCTATGCGGTGATCCATCGCGGCGATCTGCACGGCGTGTTCCTGCGCGCCTGCCGCGACAATCGGCTGATCGAACTGCGTACCGCCGCCGAGGTGACCGGATACGCTCAGGACGGCATGACGGTCACGGCGACGCTGGCGGATGGCGAAAGCGTGCATGGCGCCGCGCTGATCGGGGCCGATGGTTTGTGGTCGCGTGTGCGCCGGCAGTTGGTCGGTGACGGGGCACCGCGCGTGTCGGGCCACACCACCTATCGTTCCGTGATCCCTACGGAACAAATGCCGGACGATCTGCGCTGGAACGCCGCCACGCTGTGGGCCGGGCCGAAATGCCATCTGGTGCATTATCCGCTGCATGGCTGGAAATTGTTCAACCTGGTGGTCACCTGCCACAACGACGCGCCCGAGCCGGTCGCCGGCAAGCCGGTGCCGTTCGACGAGGTGATGGCCGGGTTCTCCCATATCCATCCGCGCGCGCAGGCGATCATCCGCCATGGCACCGACTGGAAACTATGGGTGCTGTGCGACCGCGAGCCGGTGGCAAACTGGGTGGACGGCCGTGTCGCGTTGCTCGGCGATGCGGCGCATCCGATGCTGCAATATTTCGCTCAGGGTGCCTGCATGGCGATGGAGGACGCGGTCGCGCTGGCGCATGAATGCGCGGCCCATCCCGCGGATTTGGCGGCGGCGTTGGCGGCGTATCAGGGTCGGCGCGTGATGCGGACCGCGCGGGTGCAGCTGCAATCGCGCGCGATCGGGGAACATGTGTATCATCCCGGCGGCGTGCACGCGGCGCTGCGCAACGCGGTGATGTCCGCGAAATCGTCGGAGGCGTGGTACGACACGCTGGCCTGGCTGTATGGCGGCACCGGGCTCGACGCCTGATCCGCACAACATGGGAGACGCTGCGATGAACGACGCCCCTGCTCTTGGCACGCTGGACGATCTGCCGGCGGAGTATCTGGACGCGATGGCGGCGCGCAACCTGGTGCCGCTCTGGCCCAGCCTGCGCGGCTTCATGCCGGTGGGCGCGCCGCGCCCGCGCAGTCAGCCCGCGCTGTGGCGCTATGCGGACGTGCGCCCGCTGCTGATGCGCGCGGGCGAACTGACCCCGATCGAGAAGGCCGAACGTCGGGTTCTGGTCTATTGCAACCCGGGGCACGGGCTGGACGGGTTGCACAGTTCCGGCACGATCTATGTCGGGATGCAGCTGATCCTGCCGGGCGAGGATGCGCCGCCGCACCGTCATCCTCCGGTGGCCGTCCGGCTGGTGGTGGAAGGCGAGGGCGGCGTGACGATCGTGAACGGCGAGCGGCTGCCGATGCAGCGCGGCGACCTGATCCTGACGCCATCGCTGAACTGGCATGAACATACCCATGCCGGGTCGGGCCCGGTGGTGTGGATGGACGCGCTGGACCTGCCGCTGCTGGTGGCGATGGAGGCGGCATATGTGATCGAGGGCGACCGCCAGCCCGCGCGCAACGCCCCGGATGCGTCCGCCACGCGGTATCGCCGCGCCGGGCTGGTGCCGTATGGATCGCTGGCCGCACCGCGGGCGCCGTATCCGCTGCTGCGCTGGCCGTGGACGGAGGTGCGGGAGGCGCTGGACGCGCTGGCCGGCGATACGCCCGCGGGGCAAGCGGTGCAACTGGGATATGTCAATCCCGAGACCGGAGCGGAATGCCTGCCGACCCTGGGGTTCTCGGCGCTGCTGCTGCGGCCGGGGGAGGAAGTGGGGCTGGTGCGCGACAGCGCGTCCAAGGTGTTCCACGTGGTCGGCGGCGAGGTGGACGCATCGGTGGGGGGCGTGGCGCTGGCCGGCGCGACGGATGCGGATGTGTTCGCGGCCCCGCCTCATGCCGGGGTGCGGCTGGCAAACCGGTCGGCGCGCGCGCCGGCCTGGCTGTTCCAGGTGGACGATGCGCCGTTGCAGCGGAAGATCGGCATGTATGAGCGGTTCGCGGCCTGATGGCGCTGGCCGGCGTGCACGACAAGCCGGGCCATCTGATCCGGCGCTGCCAGCAGATCGCGGTGGCATTGTTCCTGGAACGCTGCGCGGAGTTTGCCCTGACCCCGCCGCAATACGCGCTGCTGCGGACGGTGGCGGCGGAGCCGGGGATCGATCAGATCACGCTCGGCGGGCGCGCGGCGCTGGACCGTTCCAGCACGGCGCGACTTTGCGCGGCGCTGGAGGGGCGGGGGTTGCTGGCGCGGGTGCCGGACCCGGCGGATCGGCGGGCGTTGCTGCTGTCGTTGACCGTG